>JAEUMC010000987.1 GCA_016793415.1 Devosia sp.
TTGCCCGACACCCAGTTGGCGATGTTGTTCCACAGCGGCGCATAACCGGCCCAGTCGACGAAGGGCGGTGGCGCCCAATGTGGTCCGCAATCGGAGGTGAACACGGCCGAGCGGCCCTTGCCGAATTCGGCCACCGCGATCAGCGGATCGCCGCCGACCCGCACCAGCACTTCGGCATCGGGCTTGGCCACCACTTCATTGTAGCCGAGCAGCGCCGGCCACTCGCCGGTAATTCCTCTGGTAATCGGGTGACCGGGGTCGCCGACATGGGCGACGACGCCCTGCGGGTTCTCCTGCCGATCGTCGTGGCGGGAGAGCGTCACCGGCAGCACCTCTTCGATTGCCGTGCCGGCATATTGCCCCTTGGCGTCGATGCCCTGGAACGTGAGGTAGCCGCCGATCATCACCAGCCCCCCACCATTGAGCACATAGTCCTTGATCGCCGTCAGCCGGTTGGGCAGCGGCACCGAGCGGACGAAGGTATCGGGATGCAGCAGCAGGGTGTTGGCGCCGATATCGGACAGCATCACCACGTCATAGGCGGCAAGCGCCTCGGCAGTCTGCGGAAAATCGCGCGCCGCGAGGTGGTTGGGGAGGAACGTCACCTCCCAGCCGCCACCTTCCAGTGCCGCCTTCAGCCAGCGCACCCCCTCGTTGTATTCGGTGGTGGTAAAACTGTCGAAGCCCTTGGTGTGGATCGAGTGGGTGACCCAGGATTCCCCGGCAATCAATACGCGCTTGCTCACGCTACAAAGTCCTTCTGTGTGGGGGCGGCGACCGACTGGCGCCGGATGAGTTCGACCGGCAGCCGCGTCAACAGCGGCGGCGCCTCGCCGTTGAGCAGGGACAACAGGGTCTGGAACCCCTGGCGCCCGAGTTGCTCCACCGGCTGGCGGATAGCGGTCAGCGGCGGCGTCAGCAACGCACCGAACGGCATGTCGTCGAAGCCGATCAGCGAGATGTCGTCAGGCACGCTGACACCGGCCTCCTTGAGGCCCATGACCGCGCCGATGGCGAGGTAGTCGGAAGAGGCGAAGATCGCCGTCGGCGGCAGCGGCAGCTCGAGGAATTTCCGCGTCGCGGCGCTTGCCAGTTCCGGCGCAAAGCTGCCCATGGCGACATATTCGGGTCGCACCGCGATACCGGCCTCGTTCATCGCCAGCAGAAAGCCTTCCCGTCGCTCGGTGACGGTCAGCAGCCCGTGCGGACCGCCCAGATAGGCGATGCGGCGGTGGCCGGCTTCGATCAGGTGGCGCGTCGCGGCGTGCGCACCCTCGGTGTTCTCGACGAACAGCCGCGGCACGCTCACCCCCGGAATGTCCTCATCGACGATGACGACGTTCCTGCGCTTGCCGATCAGCGTCGCGAGCGTCCCGTCATCGGGCGTGTTGGTCATCATCAAGAGGCCATCGACATGCCGATCGTGCAGTCGCTCCAGCGAGGCGATCTCGCGGTCGCGGTCGGAGCGGGTCGAACTCATGAACACGGTGTAGCCGTGCCGGTCGGCTTCGTCCTCGAAAGCCGAGGCCAGCTCGGCAAAGAACGGCTCGCGAATTTCCGGGGTCACGAGGCCGACGGCCTCGGTCTTGCCGGTGGAAAGGCGCTTGGCCAGCAGATTGGGCCGGTAGTCGAGCTTGGCGATCGCGGCATCGATCCGGCTCGCCGTCGAGGGCGGCAGCTCGATACGATTGTTGAGGTACCGGGACACCGTCGTCGGCGACACCCCGGCATCCTGCGCCACATCATGGATCGTTGCCATCGCACCCCCACTCGCAGTATCAAGCTAGGCCGGCGCAAGCGCTTTAGTAAAGCGGTTTCGTAACCGTCTTCCGGCGCTTTCACCAGACGATCGGATGCACCTCGCCGGTCGCTACGTTGACGAAACCCTCGGGCGCCAGCGGCGAGGGCGCCACCAGCACCCAGGTCCACGGCGCGCAGGTGAGCGTCGCGAACATCAGCCGCTCCGGAAAGCCCGGGTTCCAGCGTGGCCGGAAGGTGGGTTCGTACATCCAGTCCACCTGTTCGGCCGCGCGGTAAAGCGCCTGCATGTCACGATCGAGCTCCGCGGCCGGGCGCTTGCTCATCAACCCGCCGATCTCGAACCGCACCGTCGCCGTGACCTTGCCCTTGTGCACCAGGGCCCAGCCGCCCTGCGTTTGCCTGAGGGTGTTGACCGCCAGCGCCATGGCGGCGTCGGACGAGCCGCAGGTCCAGATATTGTGTTTGTCATGCGCCACCGAGCAGGCGACGGCGGTATCCGGATCGCGCGGTCCGCAGCCTCGCCAGAACATCTTCGCCACCTTCCCGTCGCCCGAGAAGCGATCGACGATGGCGAATTTGGTGAGGTTCTCGCTGTCGAGCCGCTGCACCTCGCCGTCCGCGACCGGCAGCTCCATGGTGTAGAAATCCGGATGCCAGTGGAACGGCCGGATCACCGCCGCCTGCATGGTCGTCCGCCCCGGCGCCGCCTTGATGGCGAAATCCCGAGGGGTGATCTCGTGCCGGATGTTGATGGTCCGCGTCGCCCAGTCCGGCCAGGCGATATCCGGCACCTTGCCGATGAACCGCGTCCCCTCGGAGATCTGCTCGCCATCGGCCCAGACCTTGGCGATCTTCAGTGCCGCGACGTCGTCGAGCAGCACCATGTCGGCAAAGCGCCCCGGCGAGATCGAGCCGACCCAGGGCGTCAGCCGCATGTGCCGCGCCGGATTGATGGTAGCGCACTGGATGGCGATCTCGGCCGGCAGGCCCGCCGCGATGGCGGTGCGGATATTGTGGTCGGTGGCGCCGGTCTCGAGTGTCAGCGTGGCGCTGCGATCGTCGGTGGCGAACGCCACCTGGCTCCAGTCGACCAGCCCTTTCTGCAACAGCCCGGTGACGATCTCGGTCATCGAATGGATGCGGATCTCGATGAAGAGGCCGTGCCTGAGCTTGTCCCAGGCTTCGTCGGCCGTCATCATCTCGTGGTCGGAGGCCAGACCTGCCGCAGCGAAGGCGTTGATCTCGCCCAGTGTCCTCAGCCCCGCGCCGTGCCCCTCGACCACGCCGCGGGCCGCAAAAGTCGCCTCGATCATTCCCCACAGCCGCTGGTGCGAGGGGTTTTCCGGGTTCCACACCGCCGGCCAGTCCATCACCTCGTCGAGGCCGGTGACCATGGTGCTGGCGGCCATGAACTTTTGCTGCTCGTCGTGGCCGAAATGCCCGCCACCCCACTCATAGGCGGTGGGTGGCACCGCCGAACCCGGCTGCGGGAACACCTTGAGCGGCGAGCCCGCCTGCCGCGCCGTCAGCCAGAACTCGAGATTGTGCGGGCCATCGACGTTGGAGAATTCGTGGCTCGCCTCGCAGGTCCAGGTATTGCCGCGCGGCATCACCAGAGCCGCTTCCCATTCCGGCGTCAGGTGCGAGCTCTCGATATGCTTGTGCACTTCGCCGAAGCCGGGGACGGCGGCCAGCCTGGGCTCGTTGAAGCGCTCCTTCACCTGCCCCTGGTACTCGCCCGCCGGTCCGACCCAGGCGATACGCTTGCCGCGCATGACGATTTCCTGGTCGTGCATCCAGGTACGCGAATGCACGTCGAGCAGCTTTCCGACCCGCAGCGAGCGGTCGGCCGGGCGCTTGCCCAGCGCTACCAGCAGCAGGTCCTGCCGGATTTTCACTTCGTCGGCGGCGGTGATGAGGAGGTCGGGGGGCAACTGAGAGCTCATGGCGGGCTGACCCCCACCCCTGTCCCCTCCCCGCAAGGGGGAGGGAGACCCTCACACTGGCATCTCAGTTTGCATTTCCCTCCCCCTTGTGGGGAGGGATCAAGGGTGGGGGTCAGCGCACACCGGCTCATCGTCAAATCCCGTACTTCTTCTTCCAAACGCCGATCAATCGCAGCGACTCCGCCGCGATCCCCTCGATCAGCTCCTCTCCCTTCTGCGCCGTGGCTGGGCGCGGGTCGCCGAACACTCCGGATTTGTTGAAGGCCGAGAGCTTCATCGGTTCCGATCCGAACAACTCGGGGAACTCCGGATATTCCGGCGCGGCGCGCTCCATCCGGACCGTCTCCGGCGCCAGCGCCAGCATCATCGAGGTCTCTACCTCGTCGGCATGGTAGAAGCCCGGCCCGGCCGGCTCGCTCTCCATCAGCTCGGCGGCCAGCGCTTCGAGCCTGGGATAGTCGAGGTGCAGTACCGGAAAACCCGCCTCGCTCAGCGCCCGCGCCGCAAGGTTGATCGGCTCGCGATTGCCGAAATGTCCGTTGACGGTGATCAGTCCCTTGACCCCCATGCGCTGCAGTCCGCGGCCGATATCGCTGATCGTCGCGCGCAGCGTATCGGGCGACAGCGACAGGGTTCCCGTCCAGTCCTCCGCCGTCCAGGCATCGCCATAGGCGATGGCCGGCAGCAGCAGCGCGTCGCAGCCCTGGGCGATGCGCCGGGCGACGCCGCTCGCCAGCACCGTATCGGTGAGCAGCGGCAGGTGTGCGCCGTGCTGCTCCACCGCGCCCACCGGCAGCACGGCGATCAGTCCCTTGGCGATGGCGGCCGAGACGTCTTCCCAGCTGGCGCTTTCAGTATCGAGCATCACGCCCACCCTACGATTGACAGCGGCGCGTGTGGAGCGAGCCTGCCGAACAGCTCCGTCACGCTGAGCGCATAGTCGACATTGCCATCAAGCCGCGTTCCCAACGCCGCTTCGGCAATATCGGACGCGTCATAGCCGTGGGCGATAAGGTTGATCATCGCCGCCTGCAACGGCCCCATGGTCGGATTGAAGGCGACGCTTTCGATCGAGAAACCGGAGACCAGTTGCCCGTCACTGAGGGCCAGTACCAGGGCGCCCGGGCACTTGCTGTAGGGCGCGTGGGCCCGACGCCCGGCATCGAGCAACCGGTCGGCAATGGTCGCCGGCCAGTCATTGGCGGCGAGGCTCAACTCGGCGTGGTAGGCGCCGGCGACCGCGCCGCGCTCGCCCAGATAGTCCGGGTCGAACGGCCACGGGTAGAGCTGGGCCATGCTGAGCCGATGCCCGAGCGGATCGATCAGCGTCAGCTCGCGGCTGGTGGCGAACTCGGAGATGTATTGCCGGCAATGCGCGCAGGGATGCGCCTCGCCGATGGCGATGGTCTCGATGCTGGTGCCGCGCGAGGCGGCGCGGGTGAACACGAACCCTTCGCCGTGAATGGTGAAACCCAGATGCGTGCCGGGGAATTCCACATTGCCGCCGAGGATCAGGTTGCCGGTTTCGCGTTCCAGCCCGACCGCGCCGACGAAGAAATTCGAAATCGGCGGCCGCGCGATGCCCCGTGCCGGCGCCAGCGCCAGAAGCATCAGCTCCTCGACGCTGCCCAGCCCGAAGCTTTGGCGCAGTATCGTCACCTCTTCGGCGAGCACGATGCTGCCCAGATTATCTTCCGGTCGGCGGGCTTTTGCTGCCACCAGCCTGGCGATTTCTGCGCCGAGCCGCTCGCCGATTTCGGCGCTCTGGCGGTCAAATCGACTGGCGATATCCGGGTCTGCCCGGAACGGATTGAGGCTCACTTCAGGTGCCTGGGTCCTGCCGCGAATGCATTTGACAAGCGGCTTTTGAGTGTCGTTAGATCGTCATGTAAACCGGTTTACCGGACGGGGGTCAAATGGGTTCAACGCTTATCCACGGAGCGACGGTTCTTTCCGTGGACGCTGAAAATCGGGTGTTCGAGGGTGGCTTCGTCGCCATTCGCGATGGTCGGATCAGCGGTGTAGGACCTTCTGACGCCACTCCCAACCCGTCTGGCTTCGACGAGGTGTTCGACCTGACCGGACACCTCGTCATGCCGGGCCTGGTCAATGCCCATACCCACTCGGTGATGGTGCTGTTCCGCGGCCGCTCGGAAGGCCAGAGTCTGTTGACCATGGACGGCTGGTACAACTCGATCCGCGAGCCCGAACTGTCGCTGGTGGCCACCGATGTTGGCCCGGCCGTGGCGCTGAGCTGCGCCGAGATGGCGCTCTCGGGCACCACCACCTTCTGCGACCAGTATTTCTTCGCCGAGGAGATCGCCGACGCCGTCAAGGCGGCTGGGCTGCGCGCCGTCATCGCCTACGGCATCGTGCAGCTCGGCGACGAGCGCCGCGGCGAGGAGGAACTGCAGAAGGCTACGGCTTTCCTCGAGCAGCAGCGCTCCGCCGATGGCCGCATCGTCCCATGGTTCGGCCCGCACGCGCCCTACGTCGACAACACCGAGGCCCTCCTGGTCGAGGAAGTGGCGGTTGCCAACAAGTATGGCGTCGGCCTCCACCTGCACATGGCCTGCGGCCCCGAGGACAACGAGGAAACCCAGCGCCGCTACGGCACCACGGCGGCCGTGGCGCTCGAACAGCTCGGCTTCTTCAAGGGCCGCATCCATGCCGCGCACTGCATCGACCTCAGCGACGAGGACATTGCGGTGTTCGCCCGTGCTCCGCAGGCTTCGGTCTCCTACAACGCCTCAGCGGGCCTGCGCTCGGGTCGCGCCGGCATCTGCCCGGCAGTAGACCTCAGGGCCGCCGGCGTCACCGTGGCGCTCGGCACCGACAATGTCGCGGCCAACAATTCCTACGACATGGTGTCCGAGATGCGGGTCGCCGGCCTGGTGGCCAGCCATCGCGAAGGCGTGGCGCAGCCGCTCACCAGCCGCGACCTCATCCGCATGGCGACCATCGAAGGGGCGAGGGCACTCGGCCTCGAGCATGAAATCGGCAGCCTCGAGGTCGGCAAAGCCGCCGACATCGCGGCGTTCGACCTCCGCGGCGCCGGCTATTCCGAGACGCCGGATCCCGAGACCCTGCTGGTCTACTCGGGCAGCGGCCGCGATCTGCGCCATCTTTGGGTGGGTGGAGAGCAGTTGGTCGCCAACCGCAGCTTGACGCGCCGGCCCTTTGGGGACATCCGAAAGGCTTACTCGGCGGTTTACGCCGACTTCTGGAACCGCGTCCAACACGCCAAGGCGGACGCCAAGAACAAGAAAGCTGTAGCTTGACCAAACGTACGTTCATTTTCGACAGCGACGGTGGCGTCGACGACGCCCAGGCGCTCATCCTGCTGGTTGCCAACGGCAAGGTCCCCGACCTGATCACCACGGTGTTCGGCAATGTCGGCCGCGACCAGGCGACCACTAACCTCCTCGCCACCTGCGCTCAGCTCGGCGTTTCGATTCCGGTGCATCGCGGCGCCGATCGCCCGCTGACCCAGCCGATCATCGATGCCAAATACGTGCATGGCGATGACGGCCTCGGCGGCGCGCCGCGTCCGGCCAGGCAGGAAACGCACGCCTCCGACGATGGCGTCGGCGTCCTGATCCGCACCTTCAACGCCGCCAAGGCGAAGGGCGAGAAGGCCGATATCCTGATGATCGGCCCGCTCACCAACCTGGCCCTGGCGCTCCGCCTCGATCCCTCGATCGTCGATGGCATCGGCACGCTCACCATCATGGGCGGCAATGTCTATGGCCGCGGCAACACTACCCCGGCTGCCGAGTTCAACATCTATGCCGACCCCGAGGGCGCGCATGTGGTGCTGACCGCCGGCATCGAGACGGTGGTGATCCCATGGGAGCCCTGCCTCACCCACTTCATGGTGGGCGAGAGGATCGATGCGCTTTTTGCCGGCATCCCGGCCTCGCCGCTCAAGACCTTCAACGAGGCGCTGCAGAAGCACGCGCGCGACAACGGCATCCGCCGCGGCCTGCCCGATCGCTTCCTCTATGTCGATCCCCTGGCTGCCGCCGTGGTGCTCGATCCCTCGATGATCACCAAGTCGATCGAGGCTTCGTCCTCGGTGGCGCTCGCGCCGGGGATCACCCGCGGCATGACGCTGGTCGATCCGTCCGGGCGCCTCGGCACCCCCAAGATTACGTTCGTCGAGGAGGTCGACGTTGCGAAGGTCGACGCGCTCTACGCCGTATCCGCCGCCTATTCACCCAAGCATTAGAACAAACGCAAACAGGAGTGCGCATGTCTCTGATCTCGACTTTCGCCAAGGCCGCAGCAGGTACCCTGCTCGCCGCCTCGATGATGGCGTCGACGGCGATCCCCGCCGCCGCCCAGGAATACACCAAGGACAACCCGCTCAAGGTCGCGCTGGTGCTGCACGGCACGCTCGGCGACAAGAGCTTCTTCGATGACGCCGCCGCCGGCATGAAGCGCGCCGAGGCCGAGCTGCCCGTCACCATCAAGATCATCGAAGCCGGCTACGACCGCTCGAAGTGGCAGCCGGCCCTCGCCGACGCCACCGACTCCGGCTACGACGTGATCATCGCCGGCACCTTCGACATGACCGGCTATATCGCCGAGCTGGCGCCGCAGTACCCGGACGTGAAGTTCATCGATTTCGATGACGCCCCGGACTTCACCAAGTGCGACTGCAAGAACGTCCTCGGCGTGCAGTACACCACCTCGTCGGCCGGCTACCTCGCCGGTTACGCGGCGGCCAAGATCTCCAAGTCGGGGATTCTCGGCACCATCATCGGCATGGAGTTCCCCACCGTCACCGACTTCAAGGTCGGCTTCGACCAGGGTGCTCTGGCCGCCAATGACAAGGTGCAGATCCTGAACGCCGTCGCCGGCACCTTCAACGATCCGGCCAAGGGCAAGGAAATCGCCCTCGCCCAGATCAACCAGGGTGCGGACATCATCTTCCCGATCGCCGGCGGTACCGGCATCGGCTCGCTCCAGGCGGTCAAGGACTCGCCGGGCAAGCTCGCCGTCGGCGTCGACAGCGACCAGGCCGCGATCTTTGCCAGCACCGATCCGGCGCAGGCCGATGTGATCTTCACCTCGGTGGAAAAGAAGGTCGGCCAGTCGCTGCTGCTGGCGCTCAAGGGCACCATCGACGGCACCCAGGTCTATGGCCAGCGCGTGCTGCTCGGTCTCAAGGACGGCGCCGTGGGCATCTCCAAGAACGCCCAGTACGAGAAGCTGGTGCCGGCCGAGGTGCGTACCGAGGTCGATGCCCTCGAGGCCAAGATCATTGCCGGCGAGATCACCGTCAACACCGACATGAAGTAATCGACCGGGCCCCGCTCACCATGGCGGGGCCCGATCTCTTGACGCTGGGATCGCACGGAAGGGCTGCGGCTTTTCCTGATCCCGGCTAAAGTCTGGCGCAGGGCGGGGCAGCATGGCGCTTCTGGAAGCAATCGGGATCGGCAAGACCTATCCCGGCGGGGTCGTGGCGAACGATGGGGTCAACCTCGTCATCGAGCCGGGCGAGGTGCACGCCGTAGTCGGCGAGAACGGCGCCGGCAAATCCACCCTGATGAAAATCCTGTTTGGCATCGAGCAGCCGAACGCCGGCACGCTGCTGCTGGACGGCAAGCCGGTGAAGTTCGCCAATCCGCGCGAAGCCATCGATGCCGGCATCGGCATGGTGTTCCAGCACTTCTCGCTGGTGCCGAGTTTCTCGGTTTACGAGAACGTCGTGCTGGGCTCCGAACCCAAGGCCGGCATCCGGCTTGATCGCCACAAGGCGATCGCCGAGGTGCAGGCGCTGAGCGACAAATTCCGCCTCAAGGTCGATCCGCTGCCGCCGGTGCGCGCGCTGCCGGTGGGCCAGCAGCAGCGCGTCGAGATCCTCAAGGCGCTCTATCGCAATGCCCGCATCCTGATCCTCGACGAGCCGACCGCGGTGCTGGCGCCGCAGGAGGTGCAGGAGCTGTTCGTCGCCATCCGCTCGCTGGTGGCGCAGGGCAAGACGGTGATCTTCATCGCCCACAAGCTGCCCGAGGTACTGG
>JAEUMC010000057.1 GCA_016793415.1 Devosia sp.
TCTTCAGCTGGACCACCATGGGCCGCGTCATCCGCGGCCAGGTGATGTCGCTGCGCCGGCAGGAATTCGTCGAGGCCAGCCGCTCGCTCGGCGCCGGCCCGTTGTCGATCATGTTCATCGACATCCTGCCCAACCTCAGCGTGCCGATCATCGTCTACACCACCATGATGATCCCGGGCTCGATCGTCTTCGAGGCGACGCTGAGCTTTCTCGGCATGGGCATCGTGCCACCAGCCCCGAGCTGGGGCGGCATGCTGGCCGATGCCGCCGGCAACTCGCTCTACCTCGTCGCCGCCTGGCTGGTGCTGATCCCCGGCCTCGCGCTGCTGTTCACCACGCTCGCCTTCAACATCCTCGGCGATGGGTTGCGCGATGCGCTCGATCCTCGTGGCCGGCTGGTCAAGAGGAAAGCCAAATGATCCGCTACCTCCGCGGCCGGCTGGCGTTCGGTGCGCTGATCCTCCACGCGCTCAGCATGTACGTGTTCTTCCTGTTCTTCGTCGCCCCGGGCGATCCCGCCCGCATGGTGGCGGGCGACAAGGCGACCGAGACCCAACTGATCCAGATCCGCACCAATCTCGGCCTCGACCGGCCGATCCACGAGCAATATCTGAGCTTTCTGGGCAAGGCCGTGACCGGCGATCTCGGCTTTTCCTACCGCAACCAGCAACCGGTGGCGAAGCTGATCGTCAACCGCCTCCCCGCCACCCTGTCGCTGGTGGCGGGCGGCGTCCTGGTCTGGCTCGCCGTCGGCATCCCTATCGGCATCATGTCGGCGCGTCATCCCGGCGGGGTGCGCGACCGGCTCGGCCAGGGTTTTATCCTCATCGGCCTCAGCTTTCCGACCTTCGTGCTCGGCATGATGTCGCTCTACCTGTTCTATTTCCTGCCCCGGCAATCGGGCTTCATGCTGTTCCCGGCCGGTGGCTTCAAACCGTTCCTGCCCAACCCGGCGATCTGGGCCTGGCACCTGATCCTGCCCTGGACCACCCTGGCGCTCACCACCGCCGCGGTCTACGCGCGTCTGACCCGCGGCCAGATGCTCGAAGTGATGGGCGAGGATTACATCCGCACCGCCCGCGCCAAGGGCCTGAGTGAGCGCAAGGTCGTCTGGAAGCACGGCATGCGCGCCACCCTCACCCCGCTCGCCACCCAGCTCGGCGCCGATATCGCCCTGCTGCTCGGCGGCGCCATCGTCATCGAACAGGTCTATGGCCTGCAGGGCGTCGGCGCGCTCGCGGTGCAGGCGGTGGCCAACCAGGATCGCCCCATCATCATCGGTGTGGTGCTGCTCGGCGGCTTGTTCATCGTCGTCGCCAACATCATCGTCGACATCGCCTATGTACTGCTCGATCCGCGGGTTCGCTAAGGATGCGTGGAA
The DNA here is from genome assembly GCA_016793415.1 of Devosia sp. Taxonomy (GTDB): domain Bacteria; phylum Pseudomonadota; class Alphaproteobacteria; order Rhizobiales; family Devosiaceae; genus Devosia_A. The sequence continues at coordinate 1,382 of JAEUMC010000057.1, forward strand.
ACGTTATTGGGCACGACTCGGGTACACCCACCGGCTGTCATCCCTGCGAAAGCAGGGACCCAACTATCCGCTGGCACGGGCTGCGAGATGGGTCCCTGCTTTCGCAGGGATGACATCGCGGGTGGTTCGGTTCGCGGTGAAAAACGCTCGAACGGATGTGAAGGATTTTTGAGAGATGCCCGTCGCCGAATACACCATCCCCGGCATGCTGATCCGCGATCACCTGCTGCCGGTGCCGCTCGATTGGCAAAAGCCTAAGGGACAAACCATCGAGCTGTTCCTGCGAGAAGTGGTCGACCCCACCAAGCGCCATGACGACCTGCCGCTATTGGTGTTCCTGCAGGGTGGTCCCGGCGGCAAGTCGCCGCGCCCCACCAAGGGCAGCCCGTCCTGGTTGGCCGAGGCGCTGAAGACGCATCGGGTCATCCTGCCCGACCAGCGCGGCACCGGCCGCTCCACCCGCATCGAAGCCGCCACCATGGCGCAGTTCCCCGACGCCGAGGCTGCCGCCGACTATCTCGGTTACTTCCGCGCCGACTCGATCGTCGACGATTTCGAGCACGCCCGCAAAACCCTGTTCCCAGGCAAGCGCTGGGAATCCCTGGGCCAGAGCTATGGCGGCTTCCTCACCCTCACCTATCTCTCGCGCTACCCCGAAGCGCTCGCCGCCTGCTACGTCGCCGGCGGCCTCGCCAGCCTGTCGCCCAATGCCGACGAGGTCTACCGCCGCACCTATCCGCGCGCTGCAGGCAAGAGCCGGCTCTACTACAAGCGCTATCCTGACGACGTCGCCCGCGTCGCCGCCATCGCCGACGTCATTGCCGGCAGCGACGTGCGCCTGCCCGATGGCGATCGGCTCACCGTCAAGCGGCTGCAGACCATCGGCATCGATCTTGGCATGGCGCCCGGCCACGAGAACGTCCACTGGCTGATCGACGAGGCCTTCTCCGCTCCTGGCCGGCTGTCCGACCACTTCCTCTTCAGCGTCATGAGCCTCACCAGCTACGATGGCGGCCCGCTGTTCGCCGCCCTGCAGGAGAGCATCTACGGTCACGGCGCCGGCGCCACCAACTGGGCCGCCGAGCGGGTCAGGGCGAGCCATCCCGAGTTCGATCCATCAGCCCGCCCGCTGCTGTTCACCGGCGAGATGATGTACCCGTGGATGTTCGAGGAAATCCGCTCGCTCCGCCCGTTCAAGGCCGGCGTCGAGGCGCTGGCAGCGCGGCAGAGCTATTCCGAACTTTATGACCTCAAGCGCCTCGCCGCCAACCAGGTGCCGGTCAGCGCCGTCGTCTATTTCGACGATCTCTATGTCGATGCCGGCCTGTCGCTCGAAACCGCCGCCGCGGTTGGCAACCTGCAGCACTGGGTCACCAACGAATACGAACACGACGGCATCCGCCAGAGCGGCAACGTGTTCAAGCGGCTGGTGGAAATGGTGAAGGAAGCGGGTGGGCCGGTGAGGGGGTAGGCCACCGAGGCCCGCAGTCGGCGCCCCTCTCCCCTGAGGGGAGAGGGCAAGTGGAGCTAGGACCGAAGGTCCGTAGCGGAGCTAGGGTGAGGGGTTCAGCTTCTCAGCGAGCGCGCGTTGCGCCGCTTCACCCCTCATCCGGCGCTTCGCGCCACCTTCTCCCCTGAGGGGGCTGTTGCGTAGTAGGCGGCGTCGGTGATTTGGCGGCGAGCTTGGGGTAGTGAGCGGCCCCGGGGAGCTTTTGCTGCCCGGGATCGGTGGCTGCGGCGGTGTTTGGCGGTCGCTGGACGCAACTAGGCTGTGATGGCAGCCCAGCGCCTGAGGTTGAAGGCGATGGCGCTGAGGGTGACCTGAGCACTGGCCTTGAGCAGCCCGACGTAGCGGATCCGGGTGAACTTCATCCGGTTCTTGAGCGTGGCGAAGGTGGTCTCGACCGCGGCGCGGCGCCGAGCGATCAGCCGGTTGTAATGCTTGAGCCGGGGGCTGAGCTCGGGATGGTGGCGGTTGGCACGGCGCGCCAGCCTGGGCTTGATGCCACGCGCGGTGAGCGCGGCCTGGCGTTCATGGGTGTGGTAGGCTGCATCGGCCCACACCACCTTCTCATCTCCGCGCACCAGCAGATCGGCCGGCGTGGTGTCGTTGACGTTGGCTGGGGTGGTCAGCACCGAGCGGATGAAGCCTCCAGGTCCTTCGTCCACCCCGACATGCGCCTTGTAGCCGAAGGTCGAGCCGGGCTTGCCGGTGCGCTTGGCAAAGCCCGCGTCCGGGTCCAGCGACAGCCGATCCCCACTGCTCGGACGGCTCACCGTCTCGATCACCGTGGCATCCAGCATCGTGCCACGCTTGAGGATCACACCAGCCGCCTCCAGTTGCTTGTCGAGTTCGTCGAACAGCTTGTCGAACAGGCCCAACTCCACCAGCTCGTTGCGAAAGCGGTTGAGCACACTGTGGTCGGGTACGCCTTCCTCCAGCCCCAGCCCAACAAAGCGCCGGAAGCTCAGTCGATCGCTCAGCGCTTCCTCAAGCTCGCGCTCGCTCAGCCCATACAGAGCCCCAAGCAGCAGAGCCTTGAACAACACCAGCGGCGGCCAGGCCGCACGACCCGGACCATTATCCCTCAGCTTGCTCAGCAGCTTCTCGAACCGGTACCACCGCACCAGCTCTGCAAGCCGGTTCAGCGTGCTGTTGCCGCTCTTGCCAACCACAGCATCGGCAAATCCCAACTGACCGGTTCGCTTGATCGCCAAGGCTCGACTCCGTTGATCTCAACCAACGGAATCACAAACACCCAATTTTGCAACAGCCCCCTCAGGGGAGAAGAGACGGGCGGCAGAGCCAGCGCGCTTGGCGCCCGTCACCCCGCGGTGAGGCCCCTCAATCCTCAAAATGCCCGCGCACCGCAAAGCCGCCGCCCTGCAACACCGCTACCTCAGGCTTCGGCTCGGGCCAGCCGCCCGCCGGCGCCGGTAGTTCCCCCGACGAGTGCTCCGCCTTCCACCCCAGTGTCTGCCCCGGCTCGTTCACGTACCACGCCCCCGCATTGCCCGAGATGGCGAACACCGTGCGATAGCCCAGTTCCCTCGCGTCGAGCCCGGCGAATACCAGCCGCGCCAGGTCCTCCCGGTCGCACCAGAGCTTCAGGTCTCGCTGCGAACCCGGGTTGTTCGCCGCGCAGATCCGCACATTCAGGCACTGGATGCCGAACTTGTCGTGATACAGCCGGCTCAAATTCTCGCCGAACAGCTTGCTCACCGCATAGAGCGAATCCGGCCGCACCTCGGCATGCCGGTCGAGCGGCGCGTCGCTGACCTTATGCATCCCCAGCACATGGTAGGACGAGGCGTAGATCACCCGCTTCACCCCGGCCTGCCGCGCCGCCTCGAACACGTTGTAGGTGCCGGCGATATTGGCATCGAGGATGGCCTGCCACGGCGCCTCGTTGGCCATACCGCCGAAATGCACCACCGCCTCGATGTCGCTCTGCATCAGCGCCTCCACCGCGGCGCGGTCGGCGAGATCGGCCAGCACCACCTCGCCGCCATCATCGGGGGCGACGAGGTCGGTTGCCAGCACCGGCCGGCCGGTCGCGGCGAAGCGCTCGCGCAGGTAGCTGCCGAGCCGCCCGGAGGCGCCGGTGAGCAAAGTCTTCGGCATCAGCTCTCACTCGTCAGGCAGCATCCGGGCCGTACGGGTCCCAGCCATTGGCCTGGAACAGCGCGATGATATAGCCGAAGCAGAAGGCAAAGGCGGTTTCCATCGAGTTGTCGGCGTCGATATGCGGCACATGGTCGGGCATGATCATGCCGTCATAGCCGACCTCGTGATAGATCTTCAGCGCCGCCGGCATGTCCATGTCGCCATTGTCGGGAAACTCCTCGGTGAACGAGTAGCGGCCGCCCTTGATGTTGCGGAAGTGCACGTTGAAGATCTTCTTGCGGCTGCCGAACCAGCGGATCACTTCGCCGATCTCGGCCCGCGGGTTTTCCATCCCCTCGGCCACCGTGCCCTGGCAGAAATTGAGCCCGTGATAAGGGCTCTCGCAGGTCTGGACGAACCGCATCAGCCCTTCGACGCTGGAGAGCACCCGGCTCTCGAAGCCGCGATAGCCGGGCGGAGTCATCGGGTCGTGCGGATGGCAGGCGAGCCGCACCCGGTTGGCCGTGGCCACCGGCACGACGCGCTCGAGGAAATACTCGATGCGACCCCAGAACTCCTCCGACGACACCTTGCCGGCGATGGTCAGCGTCTCGCCATCGGTCGCCTCGCTGGCGCGCCAGGTCGAAAGCTGCTGCCCGCCGCGACCGATCTCCGAGGTGGTGCGTGGGATGCCCAGCACGTTGAAATTGTACTTGGCCGCGCCGATGCCGGCTTCCGCCAGCGCCTCGATGATCTTGCAGATGCCGTCGATCTCGCGGTCGCGCTCGCCGGGCTTGCCGAGCACGATCCCCGGCGCCTGGTGCCTGCGCTCGATGCCCGAGGAGGGGAGCGGCAACTGCACCATGTCGAGCACCAGCCCGAACGTCGAGACGTGCTCGGCATGCCGCATCAGGATGTCGCGATCCCATTGCCAGGGGTCGCCCACCGGGTCGATGCAGACATGCTTTACCCCGAGCTGGGCCAGCTGCCTCAGGTAGCGGTCGCCGACTTTGGCGAATTGGTCGCCGCCGAGCTGGGTGCCTACATACATGTCATCCCCTCCTGTACTATGACTTTGCCAAACCAGTATGATAGATTCCTCGAGATGTCTGCACCCACCATCACCACCATTGCCCCCGACCGTTGCGATATCGGCGAGAGCCCGGTCTGGGACGAACGCACCGGCTTGCTCTGGTGGGTCGATATCACTCCCGGCACTATCCACTGCATCGATCCCGCGACCGGCGCTCGGCAGCGCTGGGAGTTCGGCGAGCCGGTCGGGTCACTGGGGCTTTGCCGCTCCGGCAGGCTGGTGGTCGCACTCAGGAGCACGGTGATCCTGTTCGATCCGCGCGACGGCAGCCGGCAGTTGCTCGCCAGCGTGACGCACCGGAAGCCCGAGATGCGGCTCAATGACGGCAAGGTCGGCCCCGACGGCGCCTTCTGGGTCGGCTCGATGGATGCGAGCGGCGCGGCCGATCCGGCCGGCACGCTCTATCGCGTCGCCCCCGATGGCGGCGTCAGGGTGATCACCGAGAATTTCCGCATTTCCAACGGTCTCGCCTGGGATGGCGCGGGCACCCGCATGTACCACTCGGATTCACGCGGCATCTGGGTCGACATCTACGATTTCGACCCGGCCACCGGCGCCGCAACCAACCGCCGCCGCTGGCTCGAACTCGACGAACTGACCGGCCGCCCCGATGGCGGCGCCTGCGATATCGACGGCAACTACTGGTCGGGCGGCGCCTCAGCCGGCCGCCTCAACTGCTTCTCGCCCGACGGCCAACTGCTGCGCTGGGTCGACCTCCCCAACTTCCGCCCCACCATGCCCTGCTTTGGCGGGGCCGATCTCGGAACGCTCTACGTCCCGAGCCTCAGCGCCGGGGTGTCGGAAGAAGACCTGGCGAAATGGCCGCTGTGTGGAGCGATGGTGAGCGTGCCGAGTGACACCAGGGGTGTGCCGGTGGGCCGGTTTGCGGACTAGCTAGCAGATAGGACACCGGCGGCGCCCCATCGTCCCCTCGCCCCTTTGGGGAGAGGGTTAGGGTGAGGGGCGCCAAGCACACCGGCCGAGCCACACGTCACTACCATCCGCACGTTTCCAGCGCTTGGCGCCCCTCACCCCGCGAATGAGGCCGTCGGCCTCATTCGCCGCCCTCTCCCCAGAGGGGCGAGGGGGCGATGTGGCGCGGCCAGTGCCCCTTGCCCCGTCTGCACCACTTCGTGCACCCAGATCACATCTGCACAAAAATTCTGCATATCATTTCTTGATGCACACATCTCGGTATGCCACCCCGCCAGACTGTGCATAATCGGCTCGACCACCATCGAGGGCCGAGCCTTGCAGACTTCCCCCACCGCCGCCGTCCAGCGGGCCCTCGCCGCCCTCGCCGCCTATGACGACCCTGCGACCTTCATCAGCCTGAAGCCCGAAGCCGTCCTGCTGGCCGAAGCCGCCGCGCTGGAAGCCGCCGGCCCTGAAGGCAAGCCGCTCTACGGCCTGATCTTCGCCGTCAAAGACAACATCGACGCGGCGGGCCTCCCCACCACCGCCGCCTGTCCGGATTTCGCCTACACGCCGCCCCACTCGGCTTTCGTCGTCGCACGGCTCGAAGCCGCCGGCGCGATCGTTTTGGGCAAGACCAATCTCGATCAGTTCGCCACCGGGCTCGTCGGGGTGCGTTCGCCTTATGGCGTGCCGCGCAACGTGCAGCGCGCCGACCTGGTGCCCGGTGGCTCGAGCTCCGGCTCGGCCGTGGCGGTGGCCGCCGGCATCGTCGATTTCGCCTTGGGCACCGACACCGCCGGCTCCGGCCGCATCCCGGCCGGGATGAACGGCGTCGTCGGGTTGAAGCCGACCCTCGGTCTGTTCTCGGCCTCCGGCATGGTGCCGGCCTGCCGCACCCTCGACACCATCTCGGTCTTTGCCCGCGACGTCGCT
>JAEUMC010000092.1 GCA_016793415.1 Devosia sp.
AAAGGCTGGCCCGTTCTTCGATCGAATTACGCGAGCCTGGATCGTCGTCGACCCCGATGTCTGCCGTGAACTGCTGTCAACCGCCGCGCTTTACCCGGCGCCGGCGCTCGAACACTATCGCAATATGCCGTCCGGCTTTGGCGAGGCCTTCGCGAGCGTTGCCTTCGCCTTCGAACACATCCCGCTCAGCATGTACGGCGAGCGGCACGCCGAGGCCCGACGCCGGGCCAGTACGTTCATTGCCGGCCGACATGCTGCGATCCGCCAATGGGCCGAGCATGAGCTGCCACTGCATCTAAAGCCATTCGAGCGAGCCGGCCGTATCGAAGTGATGGGCGAGGTGATCAAGCCGCTGGTCCGCAGGCTGTTTGCTGTACTCGTTGATACCGATTTGCCAGATCGGCTTGCCCTCGATCACGTGTCGCAGGTGTTCGACAAGTCGATCGGCATGAGCCGGCGCGTGCAGCTCGAGGCCGACATGGCGCAGTTGGAGGCGCATCTGCGCGAGCGGCTGGGCAAGGTCGAAGAAGACGAACTGGGCATGCGACTGGGGTTGCTCGTCGTCGGCAAGGATGCACTGGTCGGGACGCTGGCCGAGAGCCTGTACGAGCTGTTTGGCGATAACCAAGCCGTGGCGCTCGACAGCATTGCCTTTCCGAAGATGCCGCACCGAACGGCGGTGCCGTTCGTCGAGCGGATCGCCGCCGAGCCCGTCAGTGTCGCCGGGCTGGAGCTTGCCGAAGGCGAGCGGGTGCGCATCGTCCTTCAAACCTATGGCCATGGCCCGGCGAACGAGCATCACCGCTATTTCGGGGCTGGCGCGCATGCCTGCCTCGGGCGCCCCATGTCCCTGGAGCTTTGGTCGGCGATCACCGCGTTGCTGTCCAAACTGCCAAGCCGGGTCAGTGTTCTCGACTATCACCTGCCCATGGATAGTTATGTGTTCAATGTTCCGACGAGATTTGAGGTGGAGGTAACCCGGTGACTGCAGCTGAAGCGCGAGCAATGATTGTCGACGCCCTGCACGAGACGGCGCGTTCGTTCAACAACCCGGCGGTATCGGAGCGGCTGCAGGCCCCCGATGCGGACCTGCGGCTCGAAGAGCTCGAACTCGACAGCCTCGATCTGGTGGAATGGGGCGTCGAAATCGAGAAGCGGAGCGGAGTGGTCCTTGATACGGCAGACCTGGCGGGAGCTGCCAGACTGTCCGACGTGGTGGCAACCGTGATGGCGAAGCAAACTGCGGGCGTTTGAGGATCAGCTGACCGCACTGCGCTCCGCTTCGTCGCCGTCGGTCGCGAGAAAGACGGTCTTTGAGCTGGAGGATCAGTATTCGCCGCGCGAGCTGCAAGAATTCCTGCCGCAACTCGACGGCCTGCCAGGGCACGGCGGCGAGGCCTGCCGAACATCCTACATTCTGCAGGAGCTGCGCAAAAAACCCGCCCAGAGCTATGAACGACACGATATCGGGCCCGACGTGGTGCTGTTTCGTGGCGCAGGAGAAATCGAGCGGAAGTCGCTGATCGTGACCTTCTGCGGGCGGGCACAGCGCCCCAACATGTCCTGGTCGTTGTACCTGCAATATCTGCCGTCCACGCTGTTCGATGTCGCTATCCTCTGCGACCGGCAGAACAACCACTATACCGGTGGCATCGCCGGATACGCACCGGACATGCTGTCCCTGCAGCGCCGGCTTGCCGAGGATCTGCGGTTCAGCTCGTACCGGCGCCTGACATTCTACGGCACCAGCAGCGGCGGACTGCCGGCGATCCGGCTGGGCCTGCTGGCGGGCGCCCACCGGTCGATCGCCGTCGGCGGGGTATTCGCATGGCCGATCTATCGACTGCTGCAGGGCCAGGACTTTCAGACCTTCGATCCGATCTGCAGCTGCTTCACGAACCGTCGTGGCGAAGTGCTGCTCATTCATGGTTCCAATGAGCGCGACCTGATCGGCGCCAGGCAGACGGAGCGCATCCTCAGGGCCAAGCGGATACGCGTGACCTCGACTGCAGACCACAACGCCAATCACCAACTGTTCCTGGCCGGCAGGCTCATGGATTTCCACCGCCGGATGTTCGAGTTCGGCGACGTAAAGTACTTCTGAGCCTCGTGGCGGTGTGCCGTGCAATGGCCCACCGCCTGCACTATACTGCCGCAGACCCGACGTGCCGGGAGAAGATCTTCCGGTGCGGATTGAGGCAGGGAGGTCGTGAGATGGTTCGGACTGCGATTGCAATTGCCGTGCTGATGTTGAGCGGCGGAGCGGCGCTGGCGCAGGGCGGCGACGCCGCGCTGGGCGAGACGGTGTTCAAGAAGTGCATGTCCTGCCATGCGGCAGGCGAAGGCGCGACCAACAAGGTCGGGCCGGTGCTCACCGGCGTGGTCGGGCGCACCGCCGGGACGTTCGAGGGCTACAATTACTCGCAGGCGATGAAGGATGCCGGTGCCGGCGGGCTGGTATGGACGCCGGAGAACCTGGCGCAGTTCCTCGCCAAGCCCCGGGACTTCGTCAAAGGCACCAAGATGAGCTTCGCGGGTCTCGCCAAGCCGGAAGATGCGATGAACGTCATCGCGTACCTCCAATCGCTCGCGCCGCCGCCAGCCCAGTAGTCTCTGCCCTTCAATGCACTACCGGCGCGGGCACCGTGGGGCTCGCGCCGAAGAACTCCAGGCGCGTGAAGAAGGTGTAGTCGGCCTCGAACGCCATCAGGATCACGAAGATCAGCACCAGCACCGGCGGCACCAGGATGGCGTAGCTCAGCGCCAGCCGTTCCCAGGCCATGTGCATGAACACCGCAATGATCAGCCCGGCCTTGCCGAGCATCAACATCAGGATCAGGCCCCAGCGGACGTAGCCCTGGAACTGCAACAGGTCGACCGCATAGGAACAGGCGCTGAGCACGAACAGCCAGAACCAGACGATCAGGTAGAGCCGGATCGGGTGCTGCTGGCCTTCGGCATGGGCGTCGGGCGCCGCGAGGGTTTCGGAGCTCATATGTGCTTCAGCCATGATCTCACCACAGGTAGAACAGCGCGAAGATGAAGACCCACACCAGGTCGACGAAGTGCCAATAGAGCCCGGTGATCTCGACGATCTCCCAGCGCCCCTTGCGTGAGGTGAAAAAGCCCTTCTTGCCGGTGTCGAAATCGCCGCGCCAGACCTTGCGCGCCATCAGCAGGAGGAAGATCACCCCGATGGTGACGTGGGTGCCGTGGAAGCCGGTGATCATGAAGAACACCGAGCCGAACTGCGGCGCCCCCCACGGGTTCTCCCATGGGCGGACGCCCTCGGAGATCAGCTTGGTCCATTCGAAGGCCTGCATGCCGACGAAGGTGGCGCCGAGCGCCGCGGTCAGCAGCATCAGCGCCGTGGTCTTCACCCGGTCGCGGCGGTAGCCGAAGTTCACCGCCATCGCCATGGTGCCGCTCGAGGAGATCAGCACGAAGGTCATGATGGCGATGAGGATCAGCGGCATGTGCACGCCGCCAATCTCGAGCGCGAACACTTCGGAGGGGTTCGGCCAGGGTTCCGACGTCGACATCCGCACCGTCATGTAGGCGATGAGGAAGCAGCTGAAGATGAAGGTATCCGAAAGCAGGAAGATCCAGATCATCGCCTTGCCCCAGGAGGCGGTCTTGAAGGCGGTCTTGTCGGACGACCAGTCGGAGACGAAGCCGGTGAGGCCGGGCTGCGGATCGGTATGGGTCAGGGCCGGATCGGACATGGGCGATGCTCCCCTCGGTCAGCTCAGCAGTTGCTGGCAGAATGCGATGAAATCACTGGCCCAGCCGGCCAGCAGGCTGAACAGCACCATCCAGACGAACAACATGAACAGCCAGTAGGTGGCGCAGAGTTCGACATTGAGCCGGACACTGTCGACGCTGCCTTTGCCCCAGGCCTTGCGGCTCGCCCAACCCAGCGCCACGAGGCCGCCGAGGATGTGGAGGCCATGCAGCCCAGTGACGAGGTAGAAGAAGCTGTTGCCCGGGTTGCCGGCGACGAGGTAACCGGCAGACGACAGTTCGCCCCAGGCGAGCAATTGGCCGCCGAGGAAGATGATGGCAAAGCCGCTGGCGGCAGCGAGACCGAGGCGAAGCTCCTTCTGGTTGCCGCGGCGCACGGCGCGCTGCGTCCACTCGAGCGCCAGGCTCGAGGCGACCAGCATGGCG
>JAEUMC010000093.1 GCA_016793415.1 Devosia sp.
CTCGCCATGCGGGTGCTGCTCGAGCTGATCGCCGAGCAGGGCATTGCGGTCGCCCCCGATGTCGCCTTCCGGTCCTATCTGGGCCGCAGCCTCGCCTCGATCTCTCAGAGCCTCAACCAGAGCCACGGCGCGCATCTCAGCCCGGCCTCGGTCAGCGGCATGCGTGACCGGCTCTATGCCCTCTACCGCAAGGAGCTCAAGCCGACCGAGTGGATCACCGAAGTGCTCGCCGGGCTCGAGCTGCCGTTCTGCGTGGCCTCGTCGAGCCAACCCGAGCGGATCCGGCTGAGCCTTGAACTCACCGGCCTGCTGCCGCGCTTCGAAGGCCGCATCTACTCAGCCAGCATGGTCGCGAACGGCAAGCCGGCGCCGGACCTGTTCCTCCATGCGGCGCTAGAGATGGGCGTCGCGCCGGAGAACTGCCTCGTCATCGAGGACTCGCCGGCCGGCATCCAGGCGGCGCGCGCCGCCGGCATGCGGGTGTTTGCCTATCTCGGTGGCAGCCATATCGCGCCGAGCGGCCTCAGGGGTGAGATCGAGGCGCTGGCGCCCGACGCCGTCATCGAGGACATGCGGTCGCTGCCAGGGCTGCTGGAACTCGATGCTGCCCGCGAGGCAGGCGAGGCGGCGATGCTGGTCGCCGTGGATGTGGGCACGGCCAGCGCCAGGGCGGGCCTCGTCACGCCGTCCGGCAAGCTGGTCAGCCGCGCGGAGCACCCGCTGGAGCTCAACCGGGTAGGCTCCGATATCGCCGAATACGCTTCCGAACAGATCTGGGAGGCGGTCGCCGCAGCGGTCCGCGCGGCGCTGCAGCTGGCGGGCGTTGAACCGCATGAGGCGGTGGGGATCAGCTTTGATGCGACCTGCTCGCTGGTGGTGCGCGATGGCGATGGCGCTCCCCTGCCCGCCAGCCCTGGCGGCGATGCCCGTTGGGACACCATCGCCTGGTTCGATCATCGGGCGCAGGCGGAAGCCGAGGCCTGCACTGCGAGCGGCCATCGCGTGCTCGACTACATCGGCGGCACGATGTCGCCCGAGATGGAAGTGCCCAAGCTGATGTGGCTGAAGCATCATGTGCCCGAAACCTGGGCCCGGGCCCGCCAGATGTTCGACCTCGCCGATTTCCTGACCTGGAAGGCATCGGGGTCGAAGGCGCGCTCGGAATGCACGCTGACCTGCAAGTGGACCTATCTGGGCCACGAGAGCCCCAGCTGGCAGCGCGATTTTCTCGCTGCGATGGATCTGGGTGATCTGTTCGAGCGCGCGGGGTTGCCCGAGGCAGCTAGCCCGATCGGCCGATCGCTGGGGCCGCTGACGGCCGCCGCCGCAGACCAACTCGGGCTCACCACCGGCTGCGTGGTTGGGGTCGGCCTGATCGACGCGCATGCCGGCACCCTGGGTGCCCTCGCCGATTTCGCCAGGGCCCCTGCCGACCTGCACCGGCATCCGGCGCTGGTCGCCGGAACGTCGAGCTGCGTGATGGCGCTGTCCGATCGGCCGATCCCGACGGCGGGGGTCTGGGGGCCCTATCGCAACGCCGTCCTCGCCGGCACCTGGCTCAACGAAGCCGGCCAATCAGCGACCGGCGCCCTGCTCGATCATGTGCTGCGAACGCATGCAGCAGGAGGCGACCCCACCCCCGAACTGCACCGCCGGGTGATCGAGCGGGTAACCCAGCTGCGGGCTCGCGAAGGCGCCGACCTTGCGCCGCAGCTCAACGTGCTGCCCGACTTCCATGGTAACCGTTCGCCGCTCGCCGAGCCACGCGCCCTCGGGGTGATTTCCGGGCTGTCGCTCGATAGCGATTTCGACAGCCTGTGCCGGCTCTACTGGCGCACAGCGGTGGCAATCGCGGTGCAGGTGCGACACATCCTCGATACCCTCGATGCTCGCGGCTATGGGATCGAGACGTTGCACATCACCGGCGGACACAGCCACAACCCGCTGCTGATGGAGCTCTATGCCGATGCGCTCGGCTGCACGGTGATCGAGTGCTCGGCGCCCGACCCGACATTGCTCGGAGTCGCCATGGTGGCAGCCACCGCGGCCGGCCTTCATGCCGAGCTTTCGTCGGCCTGCCTGGCGATGGCCCAGCCCAGCACCCGCCGGCCGGCCAACCCCGAGGCGCAGGCTCGGCTCGAGCGCGATTATCGCATCCAGCTGGCCATGCAACGCCACCGCGCTGAACTGGTGGCGTTGGGAGTGTCGACCTGACGCCCTGAACCGAAGCTGCGGTGGTTGCCGCCCCCCACCCCTGTCCCCTCCCCGCAAGGGGGAGGGAGACCCTCACACCGGCATCGCGATTCCATCATCTCCCTCCCCCTTGCGGGGAGGGATCAAGGGTGGGGGTCAGCGCGCACCGACCCCTATTCCGTCACCGCTTCTGCCGGTGCCGGTACGGGTTCCGGCTCCGGGTCCGGATGAATGCGGAACCAGGCGGCGTAGAGCGCGGGCAGGAAGATCAGGGTGAGAAGCGTCCCCACCAGGATGCCGCCGATCATGGCGTAGGCCATCGGCTCCCAGAACACTTCGGTGGCGATGGGAATGAGGCCGAGGCTCGCTGCAAGCGCGGTCAGCATGATGGGGCGCACCCGATGCTCGGTGGCATCGATAATGGCGCGCCAGGCCGAGACGCCCTCCTGTCGCAGGTGCTCGATCTGGACGATCAGTATCACCGAATTGCGGATCAGGATGCCGACCAGCGCCAGGACGCCGAGAATGGCGACAAAGCCCATCGGCTTGCCGAACGGCAGCAGCGCCGCGACCACGCCGATCAGCGCCAGCGGCGCCACCGCGGCGACAAGGAACATGCGCGAGAAGCTCTGCAGCTGCAGCATCAGCACCGTCGCCATGACGAACAGCATCAGCGGCACCACCGCAATGATCGGCGCCACCGACTGGGCGCTGTTCTCGACCGTGCCGCCTACCGCGACATGATAGCCGGCCGGCAGGCCGGCGGCGAACGCGTCGACCGACGGTTGCAGGTGCTGCGCCACGGTTGCCGGCTGGCGCGCGCCCTCGACGGCGGCGCTGACGGTGATGGTCGGCACCCGGTCGCGGCGGATCACCACCGGCTGTTCCTGGGCGTAGCGGAAGGTCGCAACCGTGGCGAGCGGAATGGAGCGGCCGTCGCCGGTCGCCAGCTGCAGGTTGCGCACCGTTTCGATCG
>JAEUMC010000107.1 GCA_016793415.1 Devosia sp.
CCTCACGGTAGCGCTGGTAGTGCTCGACGCCCCGATTGCCCGGGACATCGCCCGCCACCTTGCCCGGGGTCTGGGTGAAGGTGTCCCAGATCGAGGGCCCCTTGCCGTCCTCGTTCCAGGCGCCCTCGATCTGATAGGCGCTGGTGGCGACGCCGAAGGTGAAATCCTTGGGCAGCAGAATTTTGGGCAAGGTGAACCGTCCTGTGAACGCAGGTGAAGACTTGTGAAAGCGGTGGCGGTTGAGCCGTAACGCCGGTGCGAGGGGACCCCCACCCCTGTCCCCTCCCCGCAAGGGGGAGGGAGACGATGGAGCCGGGGCTAAGTGTGCTGGTCTACTTCGCCGTAACCGTAAAACCCTGCTCGGTGGCGTAGTCGGCGATGCGCTTCTGCCAGGCGGCAAAGCCTTCGGCGATGCTGGTCTTGCCCGAGATGGCCTGGCCGACGGTGTCCTTGTAGACGCTGCCGACGTAAGGCTGGAACGGTAGCCAGCTCCAGCCGACCGCCGAGTTCTTGGCGGATTCGGCGAAGATCTGGCGCGCCTTCTGGCCGCCGAGATAGGCGATCTCCTCATCGAGGAAGCCCGGGTCTTCCCAGGCGGCATTGGTGGTGGGCAGCAGCCCCTGGTCGTTCTTCAGCGAGGTGACGCCTTCCGGGCTGGAGTTCATCCACAGCGCGAACTCGACCGCCGCTTCCTTGTTGGCGCTCTGCTCGAGGACTACCGTGCCGGAGCCGCCGAACTGGCTGGTGCCGACATCGCCCTCGTTCCACACCGGCTGCGGCGCGACCCGCCACAGGCCTTCGTTCTGCGGCAACACCCCGGTGAGCGCCTGGAGGCCCCAAGCCCCGACCACCCAAGTGGCCATCTGGCCGGCGCCGAGCTGCTTGAACCAGGCGTCCGACCCCATGACGGATTCGATGGTCAGGCCCTTGGCGTTGAGATCGGTCCAGTAGTCGGCCCACTGCCTGGCCTTCTCGGAGCTGAAATCGAGCGTCACGTTGGTGCCGCCCTCGAGGCTCCAGGGCGCGGCGCCGAGCTGCCACAGCCCCATATAGGCAGCGTCCACCAAAGCCGGATCGATGAAGGTGATGAAGTGCTCGGGGTTTTTGGCGTGGATCGCTTCGCCGGCAGCGGCGAACTCGGCCCAGGTGCGCGGCACGGCGACGCCGGCTTCGTCGAACACGTCCTTACGATAATACATCACACCCGGGCCGAAATCCTGGGGGATGCCGTAGATGCCGCCATTGATGTCGACCAGCCCGACCACGCCGGGCAGGAACAGCTCGCGCACGCTTTCGCCGCCATGCTTGGTGACATCGGCCAGCGCGCCGGTCAGGGCGAAATTGGGGATCGCGTCATAGGTCATGTGGGCGACGTCGGGGCCGCCGGAGCCGGCGTCCACGGCGTTCTGGATCTTGGTGTACTGGTCGGCGCCGACACCGACATTTTCCACCTTCACCTTGATGTTGGGGTGGCTCGCTTCAAACAGATCGACGGTCTTCTGGATGTCGGGCAGCCAGGTCCAGAAAGTGATCTGTACCGGTTCCTGCGCGTTGGCGGCGCCGGCGAACAGGGCCGCCGCGGCGATCCCGGCCGCCAGGGTCTTCAATCCGATCATAATGACTTCTCCCTTTGTCATTGTTGTCGTCGTTACTGCCCCGCGCCGGATGACGCGGGGGATTGGATTGGCGCTCATTGCTTGACCCCGCCGGCGGCGATGCCGGACTGCCAGTGGCGCTGCAGGAACAGGAAGGCGACGATCAGCGGCAGCACGGCGAGGAGCGAACCGGTGATGACAAGCGGATAGAGCGGCTGCGCCAGGTTGACCCCGCCGGCATTGGCCAGCTTGTTCCACAGGCTCAGACCCACGGTGAGCGGGAACTTGTCGGACTGGTTGAGGACGATCAGCGGCAGGAAGTAGTTGTTCCAGGTGGCGACCAGCTGGAACAGCAGCACGGTGACGAAGCCGGGGGCGAGCAACGGCAACGCAATGGTCCAGAAGATCCGCGCTTCGCCGGCGCCATCGAGGCGGGCGGCCTCAATCATCGAATCCGGCACCGCGTCCTGCGCATAGACAAGCATCAGGAATAGCCCGAAGGGGCTGGCCAAAGCCGGGATGATCACCGCCAGCTCGGTGTTGATCAGGCCCCATTGGCTGAACAGCATGTAGGTGGGGACGGCCAGCGCCGTGCCGGGGACAGCGCTGGCGCCGAGCACCGCCATCAGCACGCCGCGGCGGCCATAAAAATCGAACTTCGCCAGCGCATAGCCGCCCATCGCGGCGATCACCGCCGCGCCGCCGGCCCCGACCACCGCGTAGAGGATGGTGTTGGCGAACCAGCGGAGGAAGATGCCGTCCTGGAAGGCGAAGAGGCTCCGGATGTTGTCGAAGAGCGCAAAGCTCGGCGCAAAGGCGAGGCCGAAGGTGGCGAAGAGATCGACATTGGACTTGGTGGCATTCACCAGGAGCCAGCAGAGCGGCAGCAGGAAATAGGCGAGCAGCATCCACAGGACGATGCTGAGCACCACGGACTTGCGCGGCTTGAGGCCGGTGTTTTTGGTGATCGCCGCCATCAGATCAGCCGATCCCGGCGAGCGATGCCGAGCTGCACGACATAGGCGATGGCGACGGTGAAGCCGCCGAGGATCACCGCGATGGCCGCGGCATAGTTGGTCTGGCTGCCGGTGAAGGCGAGGTTGTAGGCATAGAGGTTGGGCGTCCAGTTGGTGGTGATGACGCTGGGCCTGAGCGCCTGCAGGATGGATGGCTCGTTGAAGAGCTGCAGGCTGCCGATCACCGAGAAGATCAGCGCCAGGGTCAGGGCCGGCCGCAACGCCGGCAGCTTGATCGAGAAGGCCTTGCGCCACTCGCCGGCGCCGTCGATCTCGGCGGCCTCGTAGACCTCGGTCGGCACGGCGCGCAACGCGGCGTAAAAGATCAGCATGTTGTAGCCGACGAACGACCAGGTCACGACGTTGCCGACGCTGCCCAGCATCAGGCCGGGACCGAGGAAATCCGGCGCCGTGGCGCCGAACAAGCCGAACACCTGGCCGGCAAGGCCGAACTGGCCGCCGAAGATGTAGCCCCACATCAGCGCCGCAACCACCGCCGGCACGGCATAGGGCAGGAACAGCCCAATGCGGACAATGCGGCTGCCGGCCAGCCGGCCGCTGTCGATCGCCAGCGCCACGAACATGGCGACACCAAGCATGATCGGCACCTGCAGGCAGAAGAACAGCAGCACCCTCAGCACGCCGTCATGCAGCAGCGCATCGCCGAAAGCGCGGGCATAGTTGCCGAGCCCGACGAACACCGTGCCGCCGACCATCTGCTTTCTGAAGAAGCTGATGACGATGGCATAGCCGAGCGGGATCACCACGCTGATCGCGAACACCGCAATGAAGGGCGCGAGAAAGAGATAGGCGGTGACCGAGGCGCGCGCCTTGGCTTTGGGGCGATGGATGGCGGTGGGGGTGCTCATGGGCCGTACACCGCGGCGGTGGCCCGTCGCCGACTGCCAGCAGACGGCCCCCTCCCTCGCCATTCGAGCGTAGCTCTCATGGC
>JAEUMC010000156.1 GCA_016793415.1 Devosia sp.
CGGCCGAGGTGCTGACCCGCCGATCGAGCGCCGAGAGTGCCGCCAGTTTCGGATCGCCCTTGTCTTCCTCCTTGGCGCTGCTGCCCAGCAGCGAGGCCACGAGGCCCGGGGTCGGATCGTAGAATTCCTTGTCGGCGACGAGGTTCAGCTTGTCGACCACGCGCGACAGCACATTGCCCGAGGTCAGCACGCGCAGCTTGCTGCCGGCATTGAGCAGCGCGTTATCCACCTGCCCCGGCTGCTGGAACAGATCGTCGCTGACCACCTGCAGGTTCGCCGGATCGATCAGGATATCGGTCGAGACGGTGTATTTGGGCGGGCTGAGCACGGCGTAGGCGCCGCCGGCCATGGCCCCCAGCCCGGCCAGCGCCACCGAGGCGAGCAGCCCCTTGCGCAGCCACACGAACAGCCGGCCGAAATCGAGCTCGAGGAAATCGCCGATCTTGCCCAGCGTCACGGTTTCCACCGGCTGTGGCTCGGGCGCCGGCATGGCGGCCGGCGGAGCCAGGACCTCGTCATTGGCGGGCCGCCCGCCGAGCCGCGCGAAAGCGCGAGCCCCCGAAGTGGGGCTCTGGGGATGCGGCCTGTCGGTCAGCAGGGACATGGCGTTAACATCTCGTTTTCGAAACTGGCCTATCGTTAGGGCTTTATATACCAGTGCCCGTCCGGCGCTTGCTGAATGGGCTTTCTTGGTAAATCGCTACCGCAAACCCCTCGAGAGGCAGCCGCGTTGAGCTATTCCGCCACCGGACCGGAGGCTCACGAGACCGGCGAAGCGCGCCGCCAGAACGCCGTTTCGATCCTGTTCCTGCTGCTCACCATCCTCGCTTTCGCGATCCGCTTCTGCGTGTCGCCCGAGATGATGAACCAGGTGATGGAGTACACCACCAAATATGGCAGCTTCTACGAGAAGCTCCACCTGGGCACCTACGCCATCTTCCTGCTGCTGCCGGTGATGCTGCTGAGCCGGCCGATCTATCTCGTCGGCGACGACATCCGGCGTTTCAAGGATCTGCTGCGCTACACCATCCTGCTGGCGCCGATGATCGTGCTGATGCTGGCAGTGGGCCGCTCGAGCGCCGCCGGCCTGCTGCTCGATACCTACCTGATCGCCGGCGCCGCCGGGCTGATCGTGCTCAGCATGCCGCCGCAGCTGCGCCGCATCGTCGGCGATGCGGTGCTGTGGATGAGCCTCATCAGCGCAGTGATGGGGATCATCGAGTTCGCTACCCGCACCCGCCTCTCGCCCTATGTCCTCAACGAGGAGACGTTCCGCCCCACCGGCCTCACCGACCATCCGCTGACGCTGGGGCTGATGTGCGCCGCCTCCATCGCCTTCGTGCTGCTGACCAGCTGGAAGCCGTGGCTGAAGATCGTCGCCATCGGCATATTGTTCATCGGCACCGCCACGGCCGGAGCGCGCTTCGCCCTGCTGCTCGCCAGCGCCGAGATCGTCGCCGCCGTGCTGCTGGTGCCATGGACCAAGCTGTCGCCCCGGCATGAGCGGCAGGCCAAGCTGGCCGTGCTGCTGATCGTTGCGGTGCTCGGCGTGGCGCTGTTCGCCGTGCTGGCCGCCGGTGGCGCGCTCACCCGCTTTTCGGGTGGCATCGTCGACCAGAACTTCTTCGCCCGCACCGACATCTACAAGATCTTCGGCATGGTCAGCTGGCGCGACATCGTGTTCGGCGCCGATCTCGACGCCATCCTCAAGATCGTCAACGAGAAGCTGAACCTGCCCTATATCGAGAGCGCCCCGGTGTTTCTCACCTTCCTGTTCGGCGCCCCGCTCGCCATCGGCCTCGCCATCCTGGTGTTCTGGCTCTACCTGCGCATGCTGCGGCACGTCGGCAT
>JAEUMC010000224.1 GCA_016793415.1 Devosia sp.
AGCTGACCGAGGAATTGTTCTTCGATCCGGCCAATGCGCTGCGCACGACGCAGCCCAAGATTCTCCGCTCGCCTCCCAGCGCCCGCCAGACCGACGACCTGCTGCCTGCCTTTGCCGCGCTGACCGCGGCGCTCGACGCCGAGGACGAGGCCGAGCTGCGCCGCATCCTGTTCGACTACGTGAAGGTCTGAGCCCGCGGTGCTGATCGCCCAGCTCTCCGATCCACACGTTTGTGCGCCCGGCACGCTCTACCAGGGGCTGGTCGATTCCAATGCCATGTTCGCGGCCGCTGTTCAGCGCCTCGCGACCCTCGACCCCGCGCCCGACCTGGTGCTGCTGACCGGTGACGTAACCGAGCATGCGGCGGCCGACGAGTATCGGCTGGCCCGGCAGGTGCTGGCCGGCCTTCGGCAGCCGGTCCTCGCCATCCCCGGCAATCACGACGAGCGCGAAGCGTTCCGTGCTGCCTTCGGCGACCTGGGCTATCTGCCGGCAACCGGGCCGCTGCACTTCGTTGCCGGCGGCCACGGCCCGGTTCGGGTGATCGGCCTCGACATCAGCGTACCCGGCCAGCATCACGGCGATTTCGATGCGGCAACGGCAGCGTGGTTGGAAGCGGCGATGGCATCGGAGCCGGAACGCCCCACCCTCATCATGCTGCACCAGCCGCCCGTCGAAACCGGCATCGGCTTCATCGACGCCTATCGCTGTTTCAACGGCGAGCGCCTAGCCACGGTCGTCGCGCGCTACCCGGCAGTGGAGCGCGTGCTCTGCGGCCACGTTCACCGCCATCTGTCGCGGCGTTTCGGCGGCAGCCTGCTGCAGATTGCCCCGAGCACGACGACGGCCATCGCCCTGCGGTTGGCTCCTGGGGCCGAGCCGGCCTCCTTCGTCGAGCCGCCGGCGCTGCTTCTGCACCATTGGCGGGCGGAAACGGGGGTAACCACCCACCACGTTCCGATCGAGCCGGGGATCGGTCCCCTGCAGTTCTTCTGAGCACCGCTTTGAGCGGCAGCTGACTGCGCCATTCATCAGGCATTCAAGTGCTATTGATCACTTGTTGATGATCAACGCTGCGGCGGGCTTGGGGCTCCGCCGGCTTCGCGTTCGGCTCCGAGCCCCTGCGACTCCTAGGGAGAAATTGCCATGAAACCAATTGCACTTGCCGGCTTTGCCATGCTTGGCCTGGTCACCGGCGCTGCCGCGCAGACGCCGCCTCCGGCGGTGGTCAACTTCGCCACCATTGCCGATATGCCGACGCTGAAGGATACCTCCAAGCAGGATCATTTCGCCGTCACCCTCAGCGACGCGCAGGTGGTGACCAACATTACCGTCGACTGCACGGCAGGTCGCACCGAGCTGCTGATCGTGCGCAACGACAAGGCCTGCGCCATCGGCGGCAATGGCTCGATCATCAACCCGGCCAACAAGCAGGCCCTGCCGCGCACCCAGTATCTGGGCCAGTACACCGTCACCGCCGATGGCAGCACCGACGCGCGGACGCTGTCGATCAATTACCTCGCCGTCGGCAAGGTTCCGCCCGACACCAAGGCGTTCTCCGGCTCGCTCAATTTGAAGCCTGAACTCTCCTCGAGTGGCGCCGCCGGTCTCACCCAGGCGGTGCTGAAGAAGATCACCGGCGACAATTCCGGCCCGATCAACAGCGCGGTCGATACCGTCGACCTCAACCGGCTGTTCATCCCATCGGCCGGCCTGCCGTCCGACAAGGGCTGCACCTGGTCGGGCAATATGGTCTTTGCCTACCAGACCTATTCCTGGTTCATGTCGCTGTCGGCCGATTGCAACGGCAAGGTCTATGAGCTGAAGGGCAACATGCCGTTTACCGACACGCCCGGCGTCGAAGGCCAGACCCAGTACGACGTGACGCTGACGCTGCCCTCCACCGAACTGGTGGGCGACGATGCGCTGTTCGCCAGCACCGACGAGAACGCCGACCTGTTCGCCTCGGTCGACGGCATCACCGGCTCGATCCTCATGAAGAACTCCAACAACGTCACCGTCACCGTCGATGGCGAAAAGATCACCACCCCGATGAAGGTGGAGGCCTCGGGCAGCCTAACCGGCACCAACGTGCCGCTCGAAGTGGTGCGTTCGTTCGGCACCCTGATCGGCATCCTGCCCTCGACCTTCTTCGGCGCCTGAGCCGGCATCGGTCGCTGCATTCGAACCCCGCGCCATTGGCGCGGGGTTTTTGTTGGTGCCGTCAGGCTTGCTCCGGAGCCTCGTCGCCGGCCCGGATCGGCTTCACCTGCTCGAGGTCCTGGCCGCGGAACTGCGCGATGCGCAGCCGGAAATTGTAGCCGATGCGCTCGGCCCGCTCGACGAACAGCGCCGCCACATCCGGGGGGCAGAGCTCTTCTGCCGTCTCGCGGAACAGCTTCAGCCAGCGGGCGAAGTGCCGGTCGGAGAGTTCGGGAATGGCGATGTGCTTGGGCATCGGGCGGCCGTAATAGCGGCCGCTGCCGAGCAGCATCGAGCTCCAGAAATCGGCGATGGTCTTGAGGTGCGCGGGCCAGTCGGCCTCCGGGATCACCCGGTTGAACACCGGCCCGATCACCGCGTCGCGCCGCGCCTTGCCGTAGAACGCTTCGACCACCGCCGTGACCATGGCGTCGTCGAGGTCGGGCGGGATCAGCCGGCCGGTGGGGTGGAGGCGCGGGCCTTCGGGAACAGTCACGTCTTGGCCTTTCGGAGCCGCCGGCGCAATCGTCGCGCCGGCGGATATGTAGGGAGGTCAGGCGACCTTTGCGAGCGCCTGCTCGACATCGGCGATGATGTCGTCGATGTGCTCGATGCCCACCGAGATGCGCACCAGGTCTTCCGAGACGCCGGCCTTGGCCAGTTCCTCGGGGCCGAGCTGGCGGTGGGTGGTCGAAGCCGGGTGGCAGGCCAGCGACTTGGCGTCGCCGATGTTGACCAGCCGAAGGATCATCTGCAGCGCATCGATGAACTGCGAACCGGCGACGGCGCCGCCCTTGATGCCGAAGCTGATGATGCCCGACGCCTTGCCCTTGGTGATCTTCTTGGCCGTGGCGTTGTACTTGCTGTCCGGCAGCTGGGCGTAGTTCACCCAGTTGATCTTGGGGTGCTTTTTCAGCCAGGCCGCCAGTTTCTCAGCGTTCTCGCAATGCCGCTCCATCCTGAGCCCGAGCGTCTCGAGCCCTGTGAGGAACAGGAAAGCGTTGTGCGGCGACAAGGCCGCGCCGGTATTGCGCAGCGGCACTACGCGGCAGCGCCCGATATAGGCCGCCGGCCCCAGCGCCTCGGTATAGACCACGCCGTGATAGGATGGATCGGGCTCGTTGAGGATCGGGAACCGGTCCTTGTTCTTCACCCAGTCGAACTTGCCCGAGTCGACGATGATGCCGCCGATCGAGTTGCCGTGCCCGCCGATATACTTGGTGAGCGCATGCACCACGATGTCGGCGCCGAACTCGAACGGCTTGCAGAGGTAGGGCGTGGCCACCGTGTTGTCGACGATCACCGGCACGCCGTGCCGGTGCGCAATCTCCGCCAGCCGCTGGATATCGACGACATTGCCTGCGGGGTTGCCGATCGACTCGCAGAACACCGCCTTGGTGTTCTTGTCGATGAGCTTTTCCAGCCCTTCGAAGTCGCCCTGGTCGGCCATGCGCACCTCGATGCCCTGGCGCGGGAACGAGTGCATGAACAGGTTGTAGGTGCCGCCATAGAGCTGGCTGATCGAGACGATGTTGTCGCCGACGCCGGCGATCGCCTGGATCGAGTAGGTGATGGCAGCCATGCCGGAGGCGACGCAGAGGCCGGCAATACCGCCTTCCATTTCGGCGACCCGCTGCTCGAGCACCGCCGTCGTCGGGTTCATGATGCGCGTATAGATGTTGCCGGGGACCGCGAGGTTGAACAGGTCCGCGCCGTGCTGGGTGTTGTCGAAGGTGTACGAGGTGGTCTGGTAGATCGGGACCGCCGCCGCCTTGGTGGTTTCCTCCGCCTTGTAGCCATGATGGAGCGCGATGGATTCGAGCTTCACTTATTGTCCTTTCAAGCAATGAACCGCCGGGCGAGCCGGTGGACCGGTATGCGTATCATAGCCGGGAGGGGGAGGGACCCCGTCCGAACGGATGGGGATTGCGTCATCGGAGCGCACAAGGAAATATCGCTCCCTTCAAGCCATTGAGGTCGATGTGCAAATCCGAGCTGAGCGCCCTGCGGACGATGCGGCGATCCATGAGCTGACCCGCGTGGCGTTCGCGCCGATGCCATTCAGCAGCGGCACCGAAGCGCCGATCATCCGGGCGCTGCGCGCCGCTGGTGACCTGACGCTGTCGCTCGTCGCCGAGGACGCTGGCTTGATCGTCGGGCACGTCGCCTTCTCGCCGGTCACCATCGACGGCGAGCATGCCGGCTGGTTCGGGCTCGGTCCGATCTCGGTGCAGGCCGACCGGCAGCGCCAGGGTATCGGCAAGGCGCTGATCGCGAGGGGGCTCGAACTGCTGCGCCAGCAGGGTGCCGCCGGTGTGGCGCTGATCGGCAACCCCGAGATCTATGGTCGCGTCGGCTTCGAGAGTGATGGCCTTCTGGCCTATGGCGACCTCGATCGCCGCTTCGTGCAGCGGCTGGTGCTGTCCGGTCCGGCGCCGCGCGGAGAACTCAAGTTCGCGCCGGGTTTTGACATCTGAGGTCATCAGCTTTGGGGGGGGACGTGGTCCTCGGCCGGTAATGCGATCGCCTCCCTCCCCCTTGAGGGGAGGGATTGAGGGTGGGGGTGGTGCGGTGATCGCCGATGGCCCCCCACCCCCGCCCCTCCCCTCGAGGGGGAGGGAGCGCACCGCTGGTGCACAACCACGCCGTTTGACCGTCTAACCATGTTATTATAGTAACATACTGTGCGCCGATGCGGCGCCGAGGGGCGGTGGCGCGCAAGGCGCAACCGGGCGGACGTTGACGATCGAGGAGCGCGCCGGGAGGACGGGGCGGATGGCGCGGCTCGAGCCGCACCATCCGGACGAGCCGTCAGATCTTGTTGGCGGCCTTGAGTTCGGCGTCGAGCTTGGCCTGGTAGGCCCGCTTCATTTCTTCGTCCGCCCTGGCGCTCACCCCGAAATACACAAAGCCCAGCGCCCGACGCGAGCGGGTCGGCGAGCGGTTCGGGCTCGCCCAGTGAACCGTCTTGCAGTCGTGCATCAGCAGCATGCCGGCCGGGCCCGGCTGCGCCACAGTATTGGCGACA
The DNA here is from genome assembly GCA_016793415.1 of Devosia sp. Taxonomy (GTDB): domain Bacteria; phylum Pseudomonadota; class Alphaproteobacteria; order Rhizobiales; family Devosiaceae; genus Devosia_A. Next base: position 5,231 of record JAEUMC010000224.1, read on the forward strand.
TCGTGCTCGGTGCCGAAATCGGTGATCCCTTGCGAGAAGCCGAGGATCTCGGAACGTCCATGTGGACGCCAGCCCTCGAAGGCGTGCGAGCCGCGCACATATTGCAGGCACCCGTTCTCGTCGTCGACCGGCTCCAGCGCCAGCCAGCCGGTGATCGCCTTGGGCGGCGCGATCTTGAAGTAATAGCCATCCTGGTGCGGCGGCGTCTGCTTGCCGATCCCCGGCGGCTTGTTGAAATACTCCATGTTCTGGGCCACCGCCGCTTCGCCCAGCACCGTCTCTGCCAGCTCCTTGATCACCCCGTCCGAGAGCAGCGTCTTGAAATAGCTGTCGTACTTTTCGAGGTACATCATCTGCTTGACCGTCGAGCGGTTCGCCTTGTCCTCGTAATAGACCTCGGTCTCGCTCATTTTCGGCACGCACTCGATCAGGAACCGATCGAGCTCCCGGTTGATCTCGGCCATGCGGGCCGCATCGAACAGCGGCCGGAAGGCGATGTAGCCGTCCCGGTCGAAATCGGCCTTCAGTTGGCTGTGCTGAATGCTCATTGCGGCGCTCATGCTGCGTTCCTCTCCTCGGGGCCGATGCGGCCTCACCTGATGAAAGGCCAATGCCGCCGGCCCGTCACCCGCGAGGATCGGCACCGCATTAGGAAATCCGATTGCCGCACTCGGCCGGCACTGGCGGGGCGTCATGTCCTGTGACACCGATCAACTGGAGCTGCGCGACCACCGCTTCGGTCGGATCAACCGCCGCATGCCGATCGGACCCGTAAGATGGCCGTTCCACGATCTGTTCTGGGTGCACGAAGGGCGTGTCGGCATCGGCTTCCCCGAGCTTGGAGCAAAGCTCGAGCTGGTGGCGCCGGCAGGCGTGCTGATCCTGCCGGGCACCCAGTTTCAGGGCGCGACACGCGGCGCCTTTGCCACCGCCTCGATCTGCCATTTCGTGATGCCCGCCGAGCCGACGGGACCGGGTTACGCACTGCCCAATCCCGACGAAGCGCTGCACCTGCAGAATCTCATCCGCCTCGCCATGCACCTCGCCCGCCGCAACCGGACCGACGAGTTGCCGCGGCGCAAGCGCCTGCTGCTGAGCCTGCTCGACGGCTTCGACCGCACCGGGACATCCGATGCCCAGACCGCCGACGAGGACCGGCTGACCATCGCCTGGACCCAGGCCGGGCAGAACCTCCATCGCATGCGCACGCTGGCCGATGTGGCGGCGCTGCTCGGCATTTCCGAGAGCGCGTTGCGGGCCATGCACCGGAAGGCCCGGCACACCTCGGCCGGCGAGCACCTGAGGGAACTGCGCCTTACCCGCAGCGAAGAGCTGCTGGTTTCCACCGACAAGTCGCTGGCCGAGATCGCCGCCGAAGTCGGCTACGGCCATGCCGCTACCCTCGCGGCCGCGTTTCGCAAGCGGCGCGGCAAAACCCCCGGCCAGTATCGCCACTGGTCCAACCCTTTCGCCTGACCGGAGTTTTCGATGCAGCGTCTTGAAGAGATCACCATCTACGCCAACCCCGACCCGCTGCTGGTCAGCCGCCAGGCGACCTTTCCGGGCATCGTGCAACTGGCTTCGGGTGAACTGGTCGCCATCTTCACCATCGGTCAGGCCTTCGACGCCGCCGATGCCCGCGCCCATGTAAGCCGCAGTGCCGACAACGGCCGCACCTGGTCGGCCCCGGTCCGCCTCACCGAGCACGAAGTGCGCCCGGAAGAATCCGAGAGCTTCAAGCCGCTGCTGCTCAGCGATGGCTCGCTGCTTGCCACCGGCTATGTGTTTGTCCGCCCGACTCCGCTCACCCCGGTGGTCGACCCCGCGACCTTCAAGCTGCTGACCCTGCGCAACAAGACCAGCCGCTCGAGCGATGGCGGCCGCAGCTGGAGCACCCCGGCCTACTTCGACATCGAGGGCCAGCCGCTCGAGCTCTCCGGCCCCGCCATCCAACTCGCCTCGGGCCGCATCATC
>JAEUMC010000267.1 GCA_016793415.1 Devosia sp.
CCGCGACCTGTTCCGCGACCCGCTGGCGCCGATCGAGCTGAACCCGTTCGACGCGGTGGTGTTCGATCCGCCGCGCGCCGGGGCCGAGGCGCAGGCGAAAGAGCTGGCGCGCTCGAAGGTGAAGACCGTGGTGGCGGTGTCGTGCGAGCCGAAGACCTTTGCGCGCGACGCGGCGGTCCTGATCGAGGGTGGATATCGATTGGAGAGCGTGGTGCCGGTGGATCAGTTCGCCTACTCGACGCATGTCGAGGTGGTCGGGGTGTTCCGGCGGTGACGGTTACTGGCCCTGGAGCGTGGGGCGCACCCCCTCCCAACCTCCCCCGTCTAGGGGGAGCTGCCGGCCGGTGGTTGTGGCTTGGTCGTGCCTCGAACTGGATGCAGCACCCTCCCCCTTGCGGGGAGGGTTGGGGAGGGGGGTGCGGCAAGCAATGACCCACCCCTTCAAACCCCGTACCACCCATGCCGAGCTCGGCGAGGGCTATTTCGACAGAGTCCGGCCGGCGAGCTTCCCCGAGCATGTCCTGCGCTATCGCAATCAGCGGGCGGCGGCGTCGGTTGGGCTCGATGGGCTGACGGACGAAGAGTGGGTGAATTACTTCGGCAGGTTCGAGCCGCTGCCGGGCTCGTTTCCGGAGCCGCTGGCGCTGCGCTATCACGGCCATCAGTTCCAGACCTACAACCCGGATCTCGGTGACGGGCGGGGCTTTCTCTATGCCCAGCTCGAGGATCTGAACGATGGGCGGCTGATGGACCTGGGCACCAAGGGATCCGGGCGGACGCCATGGTCGCGGGCGGGCGACGGGCGGCTGACGCTGAAGGGCGGGGTGCGCGAGGTGCTGGCGACGGCCATGCTCGAGGCGCTCGGGGTGAACACCTCGAAATCGCTGTCGCTGATCGAGACCGGCGAGGAGTTGCAGCGCGGCGACGAGCCGTCGCCGACCCGCTCGTCGGTGCTGGTGCGGCTGAGCCACGGACACACCCGGATCGGCTCGTTCCAGCGGCTGAGCTACCTCAAGGAAGAGGAGCGGCTGAGGGGACTGCTCGACCATTCGGTGCGGGCCTACTATCCCGAGCTATGGGTCGAGGGCGACAACAGCCGTGCTGCCAGGTTCCTGGGGGCGGTGAGCGAGCAGGTCGCCGAGACCGGGGCGCGCTGGATCGCTGCGGGGTTCGTGCACGGCGTGCTCAATACCGACAACATCAACATCACCGGCGAGAGCTTCGACTACGGGCCGTGGCGGTTCCTGCCGGTCTACGATCCCGGTTTCACGGCGGCCTATTTCGACGAGTGGGGGCTTTATGCCTTCGGCAAGCAGCCCGACACGCTGGCCTGGAACCTGACGCGGCTGGCCGAGGTGCTGCTGCCGCTGGGCGAGCATGCCGAGCTCGAGGCGGCGCTGAACCGGTTCTGGCCGGCGTTCCAGCGCTCGGTATGGTCGGCAGTGCTGCAGCGGCTGGGGCTGGCGTCGCTCGGGGTGGAAGAGGATGCGTTGCTGGTGCAGGAAGTGTTCAACTTCCTGCGCGAAACGCAGATGCCGTTCGAGCAGTTCTTCTTCGACTGGCGCGGCGGCGATGGCGCGCGGGCGATGCGCAGCCCGGCGGCGGATCACTATCGCGGCGCCGCGTTCGAGACGCTTTCCGGACTGCTCACCGCGCATCCGGCGGCGGCCGACGCCAATCTCGACCACCCGTACTTCAAGCGCGATGTGCCGCGGACCATGCTGATCGACGAGATGGAGGCGCTGTGGGCGCCGATCGCCGAGCATGACGACTGGCGGCCGCTTTACGAGGCGCTGGGTGAGATCGAGGAAATGCGCGAGGCCTATGCGGGGGAGTGAGGAAAGTTGTGTCTCACAGCCACCGCCGTCAGTCCCGCGAAGGCGAGAACGTGGTGCGATCCCTCCACTGTGGCGATTGCGGAGACATCCCACTGGGTCCCCGCCTTCGCGAGGATGACGCTGCTGGTTGGGATGAAGCTGGTGGCCAAGTGACCATCCAGCGGTGACAGCCTCACGCTGCAGGGGTGATCGGCACCACGGTCTCGGTCGACACAAAATCCATGCGCCGACCGGGGAGCAGTTCGTAGAATTTCTTGAGGCCGGGCTCCAGCTTGGCAGCCAGCGCCTGGCATTCGGCGATGGCGCCACTGGTGTCGCGGCCGCTGCGCAATGCCTCGAGCGCCTCGGCATGGGTCACCCGCAGCAGGTGGAAGGCGCCGGATTTGGCGAGCTCGGCATCGCCCACAAGAAGGTAGATGACGACACGTTCAGCCTTGCCTTTCAGCGCCAGCGCGCCGGCTTCGAGGAAGGCGAAATCGGAAACGATGACGCGCACCGGGTCGGCAACGAGGATGTCGTAGCCGACCTCCTTGCAGGCGCTTTCGACGC
>JAEUMC010000297.1 GCA_016793415.1 Devosia sp.
GGAGCGTTTTCAGGAAAAGTTGCAGACTTTTCCGGTTCGAAAGCGCGACCAGATCGGAGACGTAGAGCATTTCACCGCCACGGTGACATGCTCTAAACTTCCGCGCCCATCGCCGTGGCGATGGTGCGGAAGTCCTTTTCGCTGATCTCGAACAGGCCGAAGCGCATCTGGTAGCCCCAGTTGGCCTTGCCGCGGGTGAACTCGAGCTGGTCGAGCAGCGGCGCGATGGGGGCTTCGGCCGCTTCGGCATAGTCGACGTTGCGGCGCCAGGGAGTGAAGTCGCCGCCCATCACGCCCTGGTAGAGTTGTTCGTCCCGTACCCGGCCAATGGTGGTGAAGCTCTGCAGCCGATCCTTGCCGCCGATGGTCTCGGCCGGGGAATAGTAGGTGATGCCGTCGCCGGCGCGGATGCGCTGCAGCGGGGCCTTCTTGCCGTGGTTCACCTGCATGAAGCCCTCACGCCCGCGGCGGGCGTGCTCGGCCGAGGCAACTGCAATCCAGTATCTGGTCATCGCTGATCTCCGTCATCGCGGAGATCGTGGACCGGGAGACTGTCAGTTTTCGGCAGTGGTCGCTGCGCGAGGGCAGGGCGATCCGGCCGTGAAACGATCTGGCTAGAGGACCGGCAAGCGGTCCAGCAACCCATCGAGGAAGCTCGCCAGCCAGTGCTTGAGCGACTGACGCTCCTTGCGACCATGCTGTTTTGAGCTGAGGGTCATGCTCAGCGCCGGCGATAGGTGCCGTCGATCTCCTTGGCGCCGTCGGCCGTACGCCGATAGACCGGGGCCTTCTGCGGCAGCAGCTTCACGATGAAGCTGACCAGCAGCGGCACGACGATGAAATCGTCGACCCAGCCGAGCAGCGGGATCATGTCCGGAATCAGGTCGATCGGGCTCAACAGGTAGGCCGGCACCAACAGCATCAAGGCCTTGAGGTGGACCGGCGTCTCCGACGAGACGAAGGCCTTCCAGAGCGTTGCGAGTTCCTTGCGGAAAGTGACGAAGCGGGCGAGGAGCGAGAACCTGTTCATGCTGAAGAGATGGTCCGCATCGGCAACTGCTTCAAGAGGTGCTGCAGTCGGTCGCAGGTCCTCACCCGGATAGAGGAGGGGTATGTGGTTTTGTGCACCGCACCCTCGGTGCTCCTCCCCCGCTACGCGGTGGAGGACCAATGAGAGGCCGGCGCGATACCCCTGACGAACGGCAGCGTGGGAGAAGGGCCCGCGATGCTCCGGGCCCTTCTCGCCTCCGTCACGCCGCCAGCGGTCCGGGATCGTCATCCGGATCGTCGTTGACCACGGCGATGATCCGCAGCCGCTGCACCTCGCCATTGCGGTCGAGCCAGGACATTTGCTGGCCGGGTCGGGTGCCGAGCAGGGCCGCGCCATGCTCGGAGGTGACGGCGAGGCTGTAGCCGGCCGACCCCGTGGCATCGTCAGGAATCACCAGCTTGGCGATCCGCTCGGCGCCCGGCACCGGGGCATAGCGGACGATGCTGCCGATACGCACGACGTTGGTAGGAACCATACTGTCGGGGATGATCCTGGCCCGGTCGAGCTCGTAGAGCAGCAGGTCGGCATTGCCACGTTCGCCCACATGGGTGAGCGCAACCACGGTGAGCCGGTGATGCTCGGTCTTGCCCACCACGATCTCGGGCGAGGCGATCCAGTCGAGGGAGATGGTCGTCATGGCGTTTCCTTGGGAAGGTCAGGCTGTTCCAGCGCGAACGGTGCCCCGGGCGCCGGCCGCGGCGAGGGCGGCGACCGGTCGTGGCACCACGGACATCTGAGGGCGGCGCGCGGTCGCGCGCCACTGCAGGATCGGCAATAGCGCAGAGCCGGCATTCATGAGCCCTCCGGCCCGGGCGGCGGGGTGGTGGCCCAGCTGTTGAGCACGCGGGCCCGATCGTCGAGCGAGAGCAGCCGCACCGTCATGGCCGTGGTCTCGATCGGCGTCTGCTGCGGCAGGCTGTAGCTGAGGTTGGGGAGCTGGCGTTCGGCCCATTCGCGAAAGCGGCGCAGCTTGTTGCCGCCGCTGATCGGCAGGGTCACGGAATACTTGAAGGTCATGGTCGTCGCCTTATGCGCGTGCGCAGCCGCAGGTGCCGGGAAGCGTCCCGGGCACCAGATCGGCATGCTGTCTTATGGGGGTGATGAACCATCCTGATGTCGCCCTTGCCGTTCGGCAGGTGGCAACATCAGGCCATCAGCCTGCCCGGCGGAGGCGACTTTCGGTTGGGCGAGCGATGACGAAGAACCGGTTCATAAGGCCATCATGGCCAAAGCCAGGGGGAAGTCAAATCGCCCCTTCGACCTATGTCCCGCTCCGCCCGACGCCGGCTATTTCAGCCCGGCGCGGTCCTTCAGCAGCTTGACGATCGCCATGGCGTGACCGTGCCCGAGGCCGTAGTCGGCTTTCAGCCAGTCGGTGATCTCTGTCGCCCTGGTGCCGGCTTTGGTGAAGCCTTTGGCAGTGGCGAGGCGGATCCACTCCTCCGGGTTGACGCCGGTCTGCTTCTCGATGTTGTCGAGATAGGCTTGAAAGGTCATGGGTGACTCGCTTCAATCGGTCACGCAATCGTAACATTGCGCCCTCAACCTCAAAGGCCTATTTGCTGAGGCGGCAAGCCTGAGCTTTCGAGCTGGCGAAGTCGCACGACTTCCCCGAAAGCGCTCTAGGGGTTCCTTGATGAGCATTTCTCCCCGCCGGCAGTCGGTCGGCGTCAATGTCGGTGGCGTGATGGTGGGCGGCGGCGCGCCGATCGTCGTCCAATCGATGACCAATACCGACACCGCCGATATCGAGGCGACGGTGCGCCAGGTGGCGCAGCTGTGGCGCGCCGGCTCGGAGATCGTCCGCATCACTGTCGACCGCGACGAGGCGGCGGCGGCCGTACCGCACATTCGCGACCGGCTGGCGGCGCGCGGCATCAACGTGCCGATCGTCGGCGACTTCCACTATATCGGCCACAAGCTGCTGACCGACCACCCGGCGGCGGCCGAGGCTCTCGCCAAGTACCGCATCAACCCGGGCAATGTCGGCTTCAAGGCGAAGCGCGATACACAGTTCGCGACGCTGATCGAACTGGCGATGAAATACGACAAGCCGGTGCGCATCGGGGTTAACTGGGGCTCGCTCGACGAAGAGCTGCTGACCCGGCTGATGGACGAGAACTCGACTGCGGCGGCACCGGTTTCGGCTGCTGCGGTGCAGCGCGAGGCGATCATCCAGTCGGCGCTGCTGTCGGCGCAGCGGGCCGAAGAGCTCGGGCTGGCGCGGGATCACATCATCCTTTCCACCAAGGTATCGGACGTCCAGCACCTGATCGCGGTCTACCAGGACCTGGCGGCGCGCTGCGATTATGCCCTGCACCTGGGGCTGACCGAAGCGGGGATGGGGTCCAAGGGCATCGTTGCGTCGTCGGCGGCGATGGGGATCCTGTTGCAGCAGGGGATCGGCGACACCATCCGCGTGTCGCTGACGCCGGAGCCGGGTGGCGACCGCACCCAGGAAGTGCGGGTGGCGCAGGAGCTGCTGCAGACCATGGGCTTCCGGCAGTTCCTGCCGGTGGTGGCGGCGTGCCCGGGCTGCGGGCGCACGACCAGCCAGACCTTCCAGGTGCTGGCCAAGGAAATCCAGGATCATCTGAGCGCGTCGATGCCGGAGTGGAAGGAACGCTATCCGGGGGTCGAGACGCTGTCGGTGGCGGTGATGGGCTGCATCGTCAATGGCCCGGGGGAGAGCAAGCACGCCAATATCGGCATCTCGCTCCCCGGCACCGGCGAAACTCCGGCGGCGCCGGTGTTCATCGACGGCCAGAAGGTCGCGACGCTGCGCGGCGCCGATGTCGCCGAGCAGTTCAAGGGCATGGTCGCCGACTATATCGAGAAGCGCTTCGGCACGGCTGAGAAGACCGCAGCAGAATGAGCCGGCTGCGCGATTGGCTGTTCACCGGCGAAGCCGCGCGGCGGCGCTGGCTGTGGCTTGGCGTGCTGGCCCTGTTGCTGGTCGTGCTGTGGCTGACGGGTAACCTCAGGTCGAGCTGATGGAAAAGGCGTGCCCGGTTGTGCTGAGACTGCGGGGAGGCGCGGAAATTCTGGCGTTCCGGCATCCCGACGCTGGCCTGCAGATCGTCAAGGGCACGATCGAAGCCAACGAGACGCCAGATCAGGCCGCCCTGCGTGAACTCTGGGAAGAGGCGGGTATCAAAGACGCCCGTGCCACCGGGCGGTTCGGCTCGCTCGAGATCGGCGCCGACACCTGGCATTTCATCCGGATACAAGCCAGCGACTTGCCCGAGCGCTGGGTCCACCACTGCCAGGATGATGGTGGACACGCCTTTTCGTTCTTCTGGTATCCGCTGATGCAGCAGCCGGACGGACAATGGCACGACAGCTTCAAGCGAGCGCTTCAGCACATCGCAGACGTCGCCAGCTGATGGCATTTGGGGAGCACCCAAGGCCTCCAATGCGCAGCCCAACCCAGCCCGAGCCGCCCTATTGCATGAAGGGTGCGGACCTCTTTGGCGCCGGCGCAAGCTGACCCCCACCCCTGTCCCCTCCCCGCAAGGGGGAGGGAGACCCTGACGCTGGCATCGCAGTTCCATCGTCTCCCTTCCTCTTGCGGGGAAGCTGAGCAGTGGGGCGCTTAGCTCTGCCGTTCGGCGAAGAACCGAGCCGTCGCCCGCAGCCCATCGGCGCGCTGGTCGAACGGCAGCAGCGCGCTCAGCGCGTCGTGGATCACTTCGGCGAGCTGGCGTTGCGCAGCCTCGACGCCGATGCGCGCGACGATAGTCTGCTTGCCGGCTGCGGCATCCTTGCCGGTCGCCTTGCCGAGCGCTTCGGCCGAGGCGGTGACATCGAGAATATCGTCGGCCAGTTGGAAGGCACGACCGGCCGCCTCGGCGTAGGTGGTGAGATGCGCCAGCTCGGTATCCGAGGCGCCACCCAGGATGGCGCCGATACGCACGGCGGCGCGGATCAGCGCGCCGGTCTTCATCGCTTGCATCTGGGCGATGGCCCGTTCGGTGAGGAAGCTGGTCTCGCCCTCGATATCGCGCATCTGGCCGCCGACCATGCCGCCGGCGCCGGCGCCGGCGGCAAGCTCGGCGACGAGGCGGACTCGGACGGCGGGATCGGGATGCGCGGCCGCGTCGGCGAGCAGGGCAAACGCGTGGGTCAACAGCGCATCGCCGGCGAGAATGGCGGTGGCATCGTCATAGGCCTTGTGCACGGTAGGCTGGCCGCGGCGCAGGTCGTCGTCGTCCATTGCCGGCAGGTCGTCATGTACCAGCGAGTAGCAGTGGATCATCTCGACGGCGAGGCCGGCGGTGACGGTTGCCGCCGGCGCCATGCCGAAGACGCCTGCGGCCTGGCGGACCAGCAGGGGCCTGAGGCGCTTGCCGCCATTGAGGCTGCCGTGGCGCATCGCCGCGATCAGCCGATCGGGCGGCAGGCCGGGGCCCGCGAGGGCAGGGGCGGCGAGCCGGGCATCGAGCGCCTGCTCGATCGCGGCGGCAGTGCTGGCGAGTTCTTCTGGGAAGGAGTAGATCACGGGTCGGGGTCCGGCGGGGTCGAGCGCTTGTAGCGGATTTGCGCCTTTGCCGGAACTGTGCCGGAAACCCGCAACTCGCGCCATTTCGCCCCTTCCCATCCGTGCGATTGTGCTCTATAGACGCCCCCAATTCCCGACAGACCCTGTCTGTTAGACGCCGGAACGCCTTCGGCGAAACGCTATTGAACCAGGAGTAACAACCATGGCAGTGCCAAAGCGCAAGACCTCGCCGATGAAGCGCGGTTTCCGCCGCTCCGCCGATGCGCTGGCCGCCCCGGCCTATGTCGAAGACAAGGACTCGGGTGAGCTGCGTCGTCCGCACCACGTCGACCTGAAGACCGGCATGTATCGCGGCCGGCAGATTCTGCAGCCCAAGAGCTCGTGAGCCTTCGGGCCGGCGCTCCCTTGCGCACTAAACGATAGATATTTCGCGGCCGGCTCCCAGACCTGGGAGCCGGCCGTTTCCATTTGTTCCAGAGGTTTTTCCGGCTATGGGCACGCGCGTCGAATCGGATTCCATGGGCACGATCAACGTGCCGTCGGAAAAGTACTATGGGGCGCAGACCGCCCGTTCCCTCGCCAATTTCGACATCGGCGGCGAGAAGATGCCGACCGAGATCATCCGCGCCTTCGGCATCCTCAAGAAGGCCGCGGCGCTCGCCAACCACAAGCTGGGCCTGATGGACCAGGCGACGCGCGACCTGGTGGTCGCGGCGGCCGACGAGGTGATCGCCGGCAAGCTCGCCGACCACTTCCCGCTGGTGGTGTGGCAGACCGGCTCGGGCACCCAGTCGAACATGAACGTCAACGAGGTGATCTCGAACCGCGCCATCGAGATGGCCGGCGGGGTGATGGGTTCGAAGAAGCCCGTGCACCCGAACGATCACGTCAACATGAGCCAGTCCTCGAACGACACCTACCCGACGGCTATGCATATCGCGGCAGTCGAGGCGATCGAGAATTACCTGGTCGACCGGGTGATGCTGCTCAGGAACACCCTCGACGCCAAGGCGACCGAATTCATGGGCGTGGTGAAGATCGGCCGCACCCATCTGCAGGATGCGACGCCGCTGACGCTCGGCCAGGAGATTTCCGGCTGGGTGGCGCAGCTCGACCTGGCGCTGAAGGCGATCCGCGCCACGCTGCCGCAGCTCTATGAGCTGGCGCTGGGCGGCACGGCGGTGGGCACCGGCCTCAACGCCCACCCGAAATACGGCGAGACGGTTGCGGCAGAGATCGCGACGCTGACCGGGCAGCCGTTCGTCACGGCGCCCAACAAGTTCGCGGTGATGGCCGGGCACGATGCGTTCGTCGGCTCGTCCGGCGCGCTGAAGCAGCTGGCCGCGGCGCTGATGAAGATCGCCAACGACGTGCGCTGGCTCGCCTCCGGTCCGCGTTCGGGCCTGGGCGAGATCACCATTCCGGAGAACGAGCCGGGCTCGTCGATCATGCCGGGCAAGGTCAACCCGACCCAGGCTGAGGCGACCACCATGGTCGCCGTGCAGGTGATGGGGAACGATGCGGCGATCGGCATCGCGGCGAGCCAGGGCAATTTCGAGCTCAACGTGTTCAAGCCGGTGATCGCCTACAATTTCCTGCAGTCGGTGCGGCTGCTCGCCGATGCGGCCAAGAGCTTCAACGATCACTGCGCGGTCGGCATCGAGCCCGATCGTGACCGGATCAAGCAGTTGGTCGACCAGTCGCTGATGCTGGTGACGGCGCTCAACCGCAAGATCGGCTACGACAATGCCGCCAAGATTGCCAAGCACGCGCACAAGAAGCGCTCAACGCTGCGCGAAAGCGCGATCGAATTGGGCCTGCTCACCGGCGAAGAGTTCGACGCCGAGGTGAAGCCCGAGCAGATGGTCGGTCCGTTGAAGCTCTAGAATCGTGCTGGCGGGGAGCTGGCCATTTGAGCATAGCTCTCCTGGCCTTCTCGCCTCAAATCGCTCCACTGGAGCGATTTGCCGTCGCGGGACGGTTCGAAGGGTGCGAAAGCGCACGGCGGGGCTGGCGGGGGCGGTCCGGCTTTGGCATTGTGCCCCGCACCAAAACGCACTTCGTGGAGCGCGCCATGTCTGACAATACGGTCTTTATTCCGCAGGGTGGTCGCGCTTCGCGCAACGGCGCGTTCATTCCGCCGCTGCTGCTGATCCCGCTGATTGCCTACAACTTCTTTGCCTTCCTGTTCATGGGCGGCAATCCGGCCGGCTGGAGCCAGCAGCTGTTGACCATCCCGATGGTCTCGGGCGTGCAGTGGTCGCTGACCGCGGGCGACCTGATCCTCGTGGTGGGCCTCGTCTGCCTGTTCTTCGAGGTGCTGAAATCCACCAATACCGGGCGCAACTCGGTGATCGAGCACATGCTCTCGGTGGTGGTGTTCGTGATCTTCCTCGTCGAGTTCCTGCTGGTCGGGGCGGCGGCCAGCTCGGTGTTCTTCATCCTGATGATGATGGCGATCGTCGACGTGGTGGCGGGCTTCACCGTCTCGATCACCGGTGCCGGCCGCGACGTGACCATGGGCGGCTGAGGCCGCCCCTTTCACACTGTCAGGTGACGATGGTCTTGCGGTAGCCGGCGGGCATCCGCCGGACCGTGATCTTGCTGCCATTGGCATAGGCATCGACGGCCTGGTGCACGGGGTCGCGCCGGCGCTCGCGCTGGGCTGGCAGGGCCTGACGGGCGGCGATCAGCTGGCTGAGGAAATCGGCATGGGCGGGCGTATGGACGAGCATCAGCCGATCGCGCGGCGTTGCTTCCGCCACCGGCAGCGTAAAGGCCTGCTTTGTCGTCCCTTTGTTGTCCATTGCCTCGGACCCAATGCTGGTCCGGGCGGCTGCACGGCGGCAGCCTCAGCGGACCATGGGGATAACGTCGCCATGACCAGCAGAGGTTGCAATGTTTTGTCGGCGGTTTCCCCCCTTTCATCAAGAAAGGGTTAACCGCATCACGTGCCGGCGGGTACCGGCTTTCCCCACCTCGACGAAGCCAAACCCCTCGAAGGCGGGGATGAACCCCATGAAGCGGTAACTCGGGGAGGAGGGGGCAACCGGATAGGCTTCGAGGATATCGGCCTTGTGCATCCTGGCATGGGCGATGGCGGCCTCGATCAACTGCCGGCCGATCCCCGCGCCGCGTCGCTGCCGGCGAACATACATGCAGGTGAGCGACCAGATCGTTTCGCCCGGCGCCTGGTCAGGACCGCCGAGGTTGCGGAAGGTGTCGCGCGGCGCGACGGACACCCAGGCGACCGGTTCGCCTTCGGCATAGCCGATGAGTCCGACCGGCACGCCGGCCTCGATGCGACCGAGGATCTGCCTTCGCCGGGCCGGCCCCTGGTTGTCCTTGATTTCCTCGGGGGTGGCCCGCCAGGTCATGCACCAGCAGGGTTTTGGCCCGCCGGCGCCGCCGAACAGTGTCTCGAAATCCCCGGCCGTGGCTTTGCTCACCGGCTTGAAGGCCAACTGGTCGGGCATCGGCTACCCTTTGAATTCGTCCTTGGCCTTGCGCAAAGCGGCGAACACCTTGGCGGGTTCCGCATCGGCTGCCAGGCCCATGGCTTTCGCCAGGACCGGCTGGTCGGCCCTGAGGAACGGGTTGCTGGCCTTCTCGAGCCCGAGCGTCACCGGGATGGTGTACTTGCCGGCCTCGACCATGCGTTTGACCTCGGCGGCGCGGATGTTGAGCGCCGGATTCTTCGGATCGACGCTGAGCGCGAAGGCGGCGTTCGAGGCGGTGTATTCGTGCCCGGGATAGACCAGCGTGTCGTCGGGCAGGGCGCGCAGTTCCTCGAGGCCGTTCCACATCGGGCCAGGCTTGCCCTCGAACATGCGGCCGACGCCGAGCGAGAACAGCGCGTCGGCGGAGAACAGGTGCCGGCCGGACGGATCATAATAGACGATGTGCCCCAGCGTATGGCCCGGGGTCTCGATGACGATGAAGTCGGTTTCACCCAGGGAGACCGTGTCGCTGGCCGAAACCAGCACCTCGAGCCCGAGGATCTTCTGGGCTTCGGCCTTGGGGCCGACGACGCGCACCCCATATTCACGCTTGAGCGCCGGAATGGCTTCGACGTGGTCGGTGTGGTGGTGGGTAATGAACAGGTCGGTCAGCTTCCAGCCGCGACGCTGCAGCGCTTCCTTGATGGCCTTGGCGTCCGGCGCATCGATCGCAGCGGTGCGACCGCTGGCGATATCGTGGACGAGGTAGCCGAAATTGTCCGAGCGGCAGAGAAAAACGTCGATCAGCAGGGGCACGAGGGGGAGTCTCCGGGGGTCAGGCGCGTGCCGCACGGGTGGCAAGCGGCAGCGAAGCATGACAGAAACTAGAGAAGGTTTTCGGACAACGCCATGACCTCTCACGTCGAGCGGCTGATCGGCTTTTACAAGTCGCCCCTGGGAAAGATTTCCCGCGCGCTGCTGCGCGAGGAAGTGCTGCGCTTTGCCGGCAATGTGCGCGGCCTCAGGGTGCTGGGGCTGGGCTTTGCCACGCCCTATATGCGGTTCACGCTGGAAAAAGCCGAGCGGGTGATCGCGGCGATGCCGGCCCGGCAGGGCGCCTCGGCCTGGCCGCGCGAGGGCCCCTCGCACACCGTGCTCTGCGATCCGCTGGAACTGCCGCTCACCGACGCTGCCGTCGACCTGATCATCGCGGTGCATGCGTTCGAGCATGTGAGCGACACCGAAGAGCTGATGCGCGAGCTATGGCGGGTGTCGGCGCCCAACGCGCGGCTGATCGTCGTGGTGCCCAAGCGCCGCGGCACCTGGTCGTCAGTCGACACCACGCCATTCGGCGATGGGCATCCGTTCTCGCGCGGGCAGCTGGAGCGGTTGCTGCGCGACCACAGCTTCGTGCCCGAGCAGTGGCGCGATGCGCTCTATGTGCCGCCCTCGCAGCACTCGCTGGTGCTCAAGTCGACGCGCTTTTTCGAGCGGGCCGGCCGGATGTTCGGGCCCACCTTCGCGGGGGTGCACTGCGTGCTCGCGCGCAAGGAGCTGTTCCCGGCGGTGCCGCGGCGGAAGAAAGCCGAACGCCTGATCAAGGTCCCGGCGCTGGCGCCGCAGGCAGCGATGAAGCTGCCGAGGGAGCGGTAGCGGTCGAACCGACTGGCCCGGTGGTTACCGACCCCCACCCTTGATCCCTCCCCGCAAGGGGGAGGAGACGATGGAACCGAGATGCGGGCGTGCGGGTCTCCCTCCCCCTTGCGGGGAGGGGATAGGGGTGGGGGGCAGGCTGCACCGGTATTCGCGGTTGGAGCTTGAAAGTCCTACAGCGCACTCTCGACGTTCATCTCGGGCCTGAGGTGTACGGCCACTTCGCCCGACCAGGGTTCGGTGACGCCGCGTCCGCCGCCGAGATCTTCGAGCAGGCCGCGGAAGCGGTCGAGCATGGCGATCATCTGGGGCCGGGCCTGCACCAGGTTGCTCATCTCACCCCAGTCGCCGACGACGCAGAAATCGCGCTCGCCGGTTCTCACCACCCAGAAATTGCGGAGGCCCGCCATGGCGGAGCTCTCGATGTCGCGGTGGAGCGCGATGAACTCCTCCTCGCGGCCGGGCTTTACCCGCATATGCACGATGTTCATTGCCGTCATCGGATCCTCCTCCGTCTCGACAAGCACGCCGCGGCGCCATCCTAGCAGAAGTCGGGGCCGCTGGGGCCGGGATTCCTTTGCAAGCGTGGGCGCCATCCCCTATGGTCCGGCCGATTTTTGACCGGCTTCCCCCGAGATATGACCGATACGCCCAACCGCCCCGTCCCGCAGCCCGGCATCCTCGCGATCGCGCCCTACGTTCCGGGCCGTTCCGACACCCCAGCCGGCGTCAAGCTGGTGAAGCTCTCGGCCAACGAGTCGCCGCTCGGCGCCAGCCCGAAGGCGATTGCCGCGGTGCGCGAGGCGGCGGGCCGGATCGAGTTCTACCCCGAGGGCTCGTCGCGCGAGTTGCGCACGGCGCTGGGTGAAGTGCATGGGCTGGCGCCGGAGCGGATCGTCTGCGGTTTCGGCTCGGACGATATCCTGCATCTGCTGGCGCAGGTCTATCTGGGCGAGGGCGACAATGCGGTGATGAGCCAGTATGGCTTCAACGTCTATCCGATCATCACCCGCGGCGCTTCGGCCGAGATCATCATGGTGCCCGAGAAGGACTATCGGGCCGATGTCGATGCCCTGCTCGCCGCGGTGACGCCGCGCACCCGGATACTGTTCCTCGCCAACCCGAACAACCCGACCGGCACGTACCTGCCGGCCGCGGAGGTCGAGCGGCTGCAGCGCGGGCTGAGGCCCGACATCCTGTTCGTGCTCGACAGCGCCTATGCCGAATATGTCACCGCCGCAGATTACTCTGAGGGCATCGACCTGGTGAACGCATCGGACAATGTGGTGATGGTGCGCACCTTCTCGAAAATGGGCATCGCCGGCGAGCGGGTGGGCTGGATGTACGGGCCCGACCACGTGGTCGATGCGGTGAACCGCATCCGCGGCCCGTTCAACGTGTCGCTGTCGGGGCAGGCGGCAGCTGCGGCGGCCGCTCGTGACGTTGCCTTCACCGCGCAGCTCAGGGATCACAATGCCCGCTGGCGGGGCTGGCTCACCCAGGCGCTCGCCTCCAACGCCATCCGGGTGCCGCCGAGCCAGGGCAACTTCATCCTGGCGCTGTTTCAGGACGTGGCGACCGCCAAGGCGGCGTTCACGGCGCTGCGCG
>JAEUMC010000340.1 GCA_016793415.1 Devosia sp.
CGTCAGGCCGGGATTGACCTCGTCCCAGCGGGCATTGAGCTCGGTCACCGTGGCGCGGCAGTTGGGGCACCAGGCGGCGTAGAAGAACACCACCGTCGTCCCCTTGGCCGCGAGTTCGGCAAGCTGCGCATCCCCTTCGTAGGAAAGCACCTGCGAGGCAGGCGCCGCGACAGTCGCCTCTTCGGCGAATGCGGGGGCGATGGTGGCAGGCAACAACAGCAACAGGGAGGTGAGGAGCAGGCGGAGCAATGGGCGCATGAAATGGTTTTCCGGCACGACGAGCCGTCGATTTGGCCGGCATTATCACCTGCGTCCGCCCATATGCCTATGGCCTCACAAGGAAATTGATTGCCGCGCCGCGGGAACATGGCGACGGAAATTCCTGTCGCGCCGCGCAATTTGGAAACCTGTCGGCAGCATCGGACGGTGCGATCCGATTATGATGCCAATCAGTTCATGCTCGAGAGTGAGAATACTTCAATGCGTTTCAACGTCCTCGCCACGGCGCTCCTCCTCGGCCTCGCTGCCGCCGGTAGTGCACAGGCCGAGCGGCTGACCGATCAGCCCCTCGTCGAAGCCGCCTGGCTCAACAGCCAGCTCGGCAAGCCCGACCTGGTGATCATCGACATCCGCGACACCCCCAAGGACGGCACTGCGCCTTACGCCGCCGGCCACGTGCCCGGTTCGGTCGAAGCGCAGTACGCGGCCTATGGCTGGCGCGCCAAGATCGACGGCGCTCCGGGCCTGCTCCCCAAGCTCGAGGACATCTCGGCCAAGATCGCGGCGCTCGGCGTCAGCGACGACACCCAGGTGGTGATCGTGCCGGCCGGCAGCGACGTTGCCGAGTTCGGCGGCGCCACCCGCGTCTACTGGACCTTCAAGGTGCTCGGCCACGACAACGTCACCGTGCTCGATGGCGGCTACGCCGCCTGGGCCGCCTCGGGCCAGCCGGTTTCGACCGATGTCGTCACCCCGGCAGCCGGTAGCTTCACCGCCAAGCCGCGCCCCGAACTGCGCGCCGAAGTGGCCGAAGTCGAAGAGGCGATCGCCAGCGACACCAACCTGATCGACGCCCGCTCGGTGGCCCAGTTCATCGGCAAGGAAAAGACCAATACGGTGCAGTCGCTCGGCACCATCCCGACCGCGGTGAACCTCAACTTCGACAAGTTCTGGGACAAGGACGCCGGCAAGTTCGCATCCAAGGCCGCGATCGATGCGCTGGTGCAGCAGGCCGGCGTCACCGACACCAACGGCCTGATCACCTTCTGCAACACCGGGCATCTCGCTTCGATCGCCTGGTTCGGCCTCTCCGAAGTCGCCGGCCTCAAGGGCGTGCGCCTCTATGACGGTTCGATGTCGCAGTGGACGCTCGACCCGGCCCGCCCGGTGGTCGTGCAAAACTAAGTCACCGACTTAGCCAGGCCTTCGACCAATCGCCAAGGGCGCCCGAGATTGCGGTCTCGGGCGCTGCCGTTTACGACAATTCGCTAGACGGCCCGCACAGGATCAGACTTCGTGACCGACATCAGCGCCTCCCCGCCCGCTCCCACCCTCAGCTGGCCCAAACTCGACCGCGGCCCGGTGATCGTGGCGCTCTTGATGTTCGTCATCGGCAGCGTGGTGATCGGCCAGGTGGTCGATTTGCGCCAGACCGTGCTGTTCCTGATCGGCGGCCTGCTCGGCGCCACTCTCTATCACGCCTCGTTCGGCTTCACCGGCGGCTGGCGCCGGCTGGTCGTCGAAAAGCGCGGCGCGGCAGTGCGGGCGCAGATGCTGATGGTGGCGATCGCCGCCATCGTCTTCATCCCGCTGCTCGCCGGCGGCAGCGCCTTTGGCCGCCCACTAGCCGGCGCGGTCGCGCCGGTAGGTGTTTCGGTGCTGGTTGGCGCCGCCATCTTCGGCCTCGGCATGCAGCTGGGCGGTGGCTGCGGCTCGGGCACCCTGTTCACCGTCGGCGGCGGCAGCGCCCCCATGCTGGTGACGCTCGCCGCCTTTATCTTCGGCGCGCTGCTCGGCACCGCTCACCTCCCCTGGTGGCTGGCGCAGCCATCGCTTCCAACCATCAGCCTCGGCAGCAGCCTCGGCGCGCCGCTGGCCGTCATCGTGACGCTCGGCGGGCTCGCCGCGGTCGCCGGCATCACCATGCTGATCGAACGCCGCGCCCATGGCGGGCTCGAACGCGCCTCGAAACCGAAGACGCGCGGCCTGTCGCGCCTCTTGCAGGGGCCGTGGCCGCTGGTCGGCGCCGCCGTGCTGCTGGCGCTGCTCAATATCGCCACCCTGCTGATCGCCGGGCACCCCTGGTCGATCACCTATGGCTTCGGCCTCTGGGGCGCCAAAATCGCCCAGTCGGTCGGCGTGCCGGTCGAAACCTGGACGTTCTGGACCGCTCCGGGCCAGGCCCAGGCGCTGGGCCGGAGCGTGCTGTTCGACATTACCTCGGTGATGGATTTCGGCATCCTGCTCGGCGCGGCTCTCGCGGCCGGGCTCGCCGGCAAGTTCGCCCCCAAGGCCGACCTGCCGCTGAAATCGGCGCTGGCCGCGGTGATCGGCGGCGTGTTGATGGGCTACGGCGCCCGGCTGTCGTTCGGCTGCAATATCGGGGCGCTGTTCAGCGGCATCGCCTCGGGGAGCCTGCATGGCTGGGTCTGGTTCGCCGCCGCCTTTGCCGGCAGCTTCGTCGGCATCGCGCTGCGTCCGGTCTTCGGCCTCGACGGGTTCAAGAAATGAGTGGTTCGCGTAACACCCTGCTGTTCGGCGCGGCGCTGCTTGCCGCCACCGCCGCCGTCGCCGCCGACCACATCAGCCGCGGCAGCGGCGCGGCCGCCCCCACCGCGGTAACGGCTGGCGCGGACGCGGCATCCAACCCCTGTGCCGCGGCCTCGCCTTGTGCAGCAGACTCGCCCGGCGCTGCAGCCGCCCCCTGTGCGGCTGATGCACCATGCGCTGCCGCCGCCCCGTGTGCCGCGGCGGCCCCTTGCGCAGCGGCAGCACCTTGTGCCGCCGCAGCCCCCTGTGCGGCTGCCGCCCCATGTGCCGCCGCAGCTCCCTGTGCGGCAGCAGCTCCCTGTGCGGCAGCAGCTCCGTGTGCCGCTGCCGCGCCCTGCGCCGCGGGCAGCCTCTGATGGCCGACGCCGCCGACCGGCTTCGCGCGGCAGAGGAAGCGCTGTTTTGCGAACAGGTGCTGGCGAAGGGCGGCGACAACGTGCTGCACGCCACGCTGCGCGACGCGCCGGTGGTGGCCTGGAGCCACTACCCGCCGGGCGACGTCTACGACCCGGCCTCGGGCGGCCAGTGGTACTACCACTGCCACATCCCGGCAGCCGAAGCCGAGCACGGCCACTTCCACTGCTTCGTCCGCCCCGACGGCAAGGACGGCCCGGTGCATCACCTGATTGCCGTCGGCGTCGATGCCTATGGCCGGCTGCAGCGGCTGTTCACCGTCAACCAATGGGTAGTCGGCGACAGCTGGCTCGATGCCGAACCAAGCATTGCCCTGCTCGAGCGCTTCGACATCCAGATGCCGCAGCCCTCCTACCTCACCAACCGCTGGCTGAGCGCCATCCTCCGCCTCTACGCCGACGAGATCGCCAGCTTGATCCGGCGGCGCGACGCGACGCTCGCGGCGCGTCAGGCGCCGGGCGGGACACCGATCCGCGAGGACCGCACGCTGGAGGTGACCTCGGAGCTGCGCGTCGACCTGCCGTCCACGCTTCAGACCCTTCGCACATGAGCGAGCTCCAGTTCAGCGTCACCGAGACGCCGACAACCGACGACCTTGCGGTTATCGGCGGGCGGCTGACCGCCTTCAACGAAGCCGATGTCGGGCCGGCCGATCGCCGGCCGCTGGCCGTCGTGGTGCGCGGTGAGGCCGGCGCCGTCGTCGCCGGTATTTCCGGCTACACCGCCTGGGG
>JAEUMC010000636.1 GCA_016793415.1 Devosia sp.
CTGTAGAATTCGTTGCGAAGGATGGTGAACAGCCACGCCTTCATGTTGGTGCCCATCTCGAAGCTCGACTGCTTCGCCCAGGCCTTCATCACCGTGTCCTGCACCAGGTCGTCCGCCTTGTCGTGGCGGCCCGACAGCGACACCGCAAAGGCGCGCAGACTGGGAAGAGTAGACAGCAGTTCTCGCTTGAAGCTCGGCTTCTCGGCGTCCATGGCGTTACTTACCCTTCGCCGGCTTGGACTGCTTTTCCACCGCATCGAGCTGCTCGAGCAGGTCGATCAGCCGAGATGGGATTTCTTCGTTTTGTACCGCTCCGTAGAGCGCTCGCAGCTTGTTGCCGATATCGGAGTTTGGCCCCAGTCCATCGTCGCGACGCCGCCGCAGCATGCCCAGATCATTCATTGTCGTTTTGTCTCGCATAAACCCTTCGCCCCACAGCAGGATCTGACGCCCCATACTCCAGCCGCGGCAAACTAAATGCGCGGTGGCAAAAAAAGTTCCGAACAGGCTGGAACCAAGTTTTCCGCATCCCCGTTCTCCAGCATGGTAAGCTCTAAAAGCGTCACGGGAGTAGATTATCCATGTCCCTTTCCACGCGGATCGCACCGCATCTGCCGTATTTGCGCCGGTTCTCGCGCGCCGTCACCGGCTCGCAGACTTCGGGCGACGCCTATGTGGCGGCAACGCTCGAGGCCTTGATTGCCGATCTCAGCATCTTTCCTGAGGCCAGCAGCGATCGGATCGCGCTCTACAAGCTCTATTCGGCGCTGTTCTCCACCTCGGCCATCCGCGTGCCGGAGCCGAGCTCGAGTTTTCCATGGGAGTCGCGGGCAGCGGCCAACCTCGCCAACCTTGCGCCGCGGCCGCGCCAGGCTTTCCTGCTGGTCGCGGTCGAAGGCTTCAGCCATGACGAGGCAGCCGAAATTCTCGACGTCCCCGCCGGCGAGTTCACCGACCTCCTCGCCCAGGCGTCCGCCGATATCTCGCGCCAGGTGGCGACCGATATCCTGATCATCGAAGACGAACCGCTGATCGCCATGGATATCGAGCAGATGGTGGAGGGCCTCGGTCACCGCGTCGTCGGTATCGCCCGCACCCACAAGGAAGCGGTGGCGCTCTACCACAAGACCCAGCCGCGCATGATCCTCGCCGATATCCAGCTGGCCGATGGCTCATCCGGCATCGACGCGGTCAACGATATCCTGCACGCCCATCCGATCCCGGTGATCTTCATCACCGCCTTCCCGGAGCGGCTGCTCACCGGCGAACGGCCGGAACCGACCTTCCTCGTTACCAAGCCGTTCAACCCCGACATGGTGCGGGCGCTGATCAGCCAGGCGCTGTTCTTCGACGAAGGCTCGCGCGCCGCGGCCTGACGAACTCCGGAAGCCCCTCCGGATTGGGCCGGGCTTTGCCCGGCTCTTTTTTTGCGCGTTCGCACGCCAGCGGGACTACCCTCCTCCCGCCCCACACATCGCGCCGCCGGGAACCCAACCCCCGCCCGGTCGTTACTCACATGAGAGATCAATGGAGTAACAAGAATGTTGCAATACGCACTGCTCTTCCTGGTCATCGCGCTGGTCGCGGGCGTCCTCGGCTTCGGCGGTATCGCCGGCGCCGCGTCAGGCATCGCGCAGATCCTGTTCTTCCTGTTCCTGGCGTTCCTCGTGGTCTCGCTGATCATCGGCCTGTTCCGGCGCGCGTCCTAGCCCTCTGGCCTCGCGCCGACAGCTCGGACCGTCCTTAGCCGGGTCCGCGGTCTGAGGTGGCAGCGGCTCCGTCCAGGTGGGCGGGGCCGCTAGCTTTTGCACCCACAGTCGGACAATTTTGCCCCGGCTCTGTCGAATCTGCTCCGCCCGGTTCGATTAGGTGCTGAATGCCCGTGCCGCCCAGAGGAGAGAGCCATGACGCAGTACCTTGTCGCCATCCATCACCCGGATGATTTCAATCCCAACTCCGAGAGTGACGAGACACGTCGCGACATTGCCGAGCTCAACGTCGCCATGCAGGCTCAGGGCATCGTGGTATTCGTCGGCGGCCTCGGTCGGGTCCGCGACGCCAAGTCAGTCCGGCGCAAGCCCGAGGGCGGCCTGTTGGTCACCGACGGGCCCTATATCGAAACCAAGGAACACATCGGCGGCTTCTGGGTGCTGGAGCTGCCCGACATGGACACCGCGCTCGACTGGGGCAAGCGCGCGGCCGTAGCTTGCCGCGCCCCGGTGGAAGTGCGGGCCTTCGGCAAGCTGGAGGAAAGGGACGCTGGGCGCTGAGGTTACGCACCGGCCCCGCCAACACCCCCCTCGCCCCTCTGGGGAGAGGGCCGGGGTGAGGGGCGCCAAGCGCGCTGAGAGCGCAGCCCGACATAGCAGCAACTCCGGTGTGCTTGGCTACCCCTCACCCTGACCCTCTCCCCAGAGGGGCGAGGGGACGCACTTTGCACCCGCAGTGCCCCAAACAAAAAGCCCCGCCGGAGCGGGGCTAGTTCTTGGCTGTCCGAACTGCTTAGTGCAGGCGGTTGAACCAGTCGTCGACTTCACGCTCGGCGTCTTCCTGGGCTTTGCCGTAACGCTCCTGGATCTTGCCGGCGAGCTGCTTGCGGTTGCCGTTGATGATGTCCAGATCGTTGTCGGTAAGCTTGCCCCACTGGGTCTGGACCTTGCCCTTGAACTGCTGCCAGTTGCCT
Organism: Devosia sp.; assembly: GCA_016793415.1. Classification (GTDB taxonomy): domain Bacteria; phylum Pseudomonadota; class Alphaproteobacteria; order Rhizobiales; family Devosiaceae; genus Devosia_A. The sequence goes on from JAEUMC010000636.1 coordinate 2,684, forward strand.
TCCATCTGGTTCCAATTCATCTTGCAATCTCCTTCTCGTGTGCTGGAAAACCAGCCGCCGTAACCGGTGGCTGCTGCTGGACTAACGCCTCCCCTCCGCCCGGGTTCCGCCCACCCGCCAAGTTTCACTTTGTCCGGGGAACCTCGGCGCCGGGGCTCTGCAAATCTCTTGCCAGCGACCGCAGCTTTGGCTTTGGTGCGGCGGATGCAGACCTCTCTCGCCCAGCCCGTCGTCGAAATCGCCGATCTCCACAAATCCTACGGCCAGCTCGAGGTGCTGAAAGGCGTTTCGCTGGTTGCCCGGCAGGGCGAAGTGGTGGCGCTGATCGGCTCCTCCGGTTCGGGCAAATCCACCCTGTTGCGCTGCATCAACATGCTCGAGGTGCCCGAGAGCGGCAGCGTCAAGGTCGGCGGCGAGGAAATCGCGCTCACCGGCAAGCCGCCGCACCGCAAGCCCGCTGACGAGCAGCAGATCCGCCGCATCCGTTCCGAGCTCGGCATGGTGTTCCAGTCGTTCAACCTCTGGAGCCACATGACCATTCTGGGCAATGTCATGGAAGCACCGCTGCGGGTGCAGAAGCGCGACAGGGCGGAAGTCGAGGCCGAGGCCCTCGAGATGCTGGCCAAGGTCGGCATTCGGGACAAGGCCGCGAGCTATCCCAGCCAGTTGTCGGGCGGCCAGCAGCAGCGTGCCGCCATTGCCCGGGCGCTCTGTATCAACCCCAAGGTGATGCTGTTCGATGAGCCGACCTCGGCGCTCGATCCCGAACTCGAGGTCGAAGTGCTCCGGGTGATCAAGCTGCTCGCCGACGAGGGCCGCACCATGATCCTCGTTACCCACGACATGCAGTTTGCCCGCACCATCGCCAGCCGCGTCATCTTCCTGCATCAGGGCAGGATCGAGGAGGAAGGCACCGCCGCCGAAGTGTTCGGCGCCACCCGCTCGCCGCGCCTCAAACAGTTCCTCAGCGCCGCCGGGCACGGGTGACAATACCTCTCGCCGCACAACAGGCGCCTGCCCCCACTGCAACAATTCGCAAACGATTGACCGAACGGTAAAAAGCGCTAGCGTTGCCGGCCATGTGCTGCCCGACGGGCGGCATCAACCAATAAGCCGGTGGTGGGACCGGCCAAAAAACGCCGGGCCCGACCGGTGAAACAGGAGAGACTATGAACAAGTTCGTTCTGGCGGCAGCGGCAGCAGCCCTCGCCATGTTCGCGACCGGTGCCAATGCGCAGGCCATCCGCATTGCCACCGAAGGCGCCTATGCGCCGTGGAACTTCCTCGACGAAGCCGGCAAGCCGGCCGGGCTCGACGTCGATGTCGGCACCGAAGCCTGCAAGCGCGCCGCGCTCGAATGCACCTTCCAGGTCAACGAGTGGGATTCGATCATTCCCAACCTCATCGCCGGCAACTACGACCTGATCATCGCCGGCATGTCGGTGACCGACGAGCGCAAGACCTCGATCGATTTCACCTCCGAGTACTTCCCGCCCGATCCGGCCCGCTACATGGTCCGCGCCGGCACCACGATCGATTTCGACAACCTGAGCGGCAAGAATATCGGCGTACAGGGCGGCACCATTCACGCGGCCTATGCCACCGAGCATTTCGGCTCGACCAACACCGTCAAGTCCTACGACAATGCCGACCAGGCGCTGGCCGATCTCAACGCCGGCAATGTCGACGTCATCCTCGCCGACGGCAACTACATCACCGAGGTGGTGGCGGGTTCGGGCGGCGCGCTCGAGAAGGTCGGGCCGGAACTGGTGCTCGGCGGCGGCGTCGCCATGGGGTTGCGCAAGGCCGACGATGAGCTCGAAGGCAAGCTCAACACCGCCATCGAGGCCATGAAGAAGGACGGCACGCTCGACGCGCTGATCATCAAGTGGTTCCCCGATAAGGTCGGCCCGATCTACGCCGGCACCTGAGTTCAGCTCGGGGCGGGCTGGTCCCGCCCCGGTTTTCTCGAGCCCGGGGCATGCTCGATTTCCTGCCGCAATGGATGAAGGACGGGATCGGCGACGATCTGCTGTTCTGGCTTGGCTATTTCACCAATGGCAAGCACCTGAGCTGGTACGCCAGCGTGCAGTACACCCTGGCGGCTGCCGTGTTCGGCGCACTGGTGGCGCTGCTGATGGGCCTGCTGGGCGCTTCGGCCCGCAACTCGCGCTTCCTGCCGCTGCGCGCGCTTGGCGCGTTCTACATCAACATCGTCCGCGGCGTGCCGGACGTGCTGTTCTTCCTGTTCTTTCCGCTGGCCTTCGAGCAGTTGGTCGAGTGGATCCGGGCGCAGGCCGTCTGCACGCCTGAGAGCCTCGCCGCCAATGTCGGGGTCTGGCCACCCTGCGATGCCGCCAACTGGTTCCTCGGCACGCCCGAATATCTCGTGCTGGCCTGCGTTTCGCTCGGCCTGGTCTACGGCGCCTTCGCCGCCAATGTCATCTATGGCGCGATGGGCGCGGTGCCCAAGGGGCAGCTCGAAGCGGCCCGCGCCTACGGCTTCAGCCCCGGCCAGGTGCTGTGGCGCTTCCACATCCGGCAGATGTGGGTCTATGCGCTGCCCGGCCTCTCCAACGTGTGGCTGCTGCTGGTCAAATCCACTTCGCTGCTGTCGCTGCTGCAGATCGCCGATATCGTGCTGTGGGCCGACCGCCTGGGCTCGCCCAACTTCACCCGTTCCGCCGGCCTGGTGCACCCCGACTGGCGCTGGGGCTACTACCTGGTGCTGCTGGCTTTCTACATCCTCATCACCTTCGTCTCCGAGAAGGTGTTCGCGGCCATCACCCGCTGGGCGAGCCGCGGCATGGCGACCGCAGGAGGGGCTGCGGCATGA
>JAEUMC010000405.1 GCA_016793415.1 Devosia sp.
GACGCCTTGATCGACACTCGGGTGGATCATTTCGGCGACCCAGGCGCCTTGGCTGGATACGGCTTCACCTGCCCGGATGAGCATCGTCTCGTTCACTTTTGCATCCTCCCAGGGACCTGTTGCGGTCCGTTCGGCGCCTGCGGCTGCCGGTCTTCGTGCGACGTTCTACGTATACCGTTCTACAAACCGAATTCAAGCAGGATTCGCGCATGAACCGCCAAATCGACGCACCAACCGCCAAATGCCCTCAAGAACCGCCAAAATCGCTCACGTTGTGTTGTGGAAAGCGGATTGCTAGAAGGGGCAGGGGACGGGGAAAACTGTGGCGCCAACGACGAGAACTGGCCGGGTCACCATCAAGACGGTTGCAGCTGACGCGGGCGTGTCGGTCGCAGCGGTCTCCAAGGTGCTGCGCGACGCCTATGGCGTGAGCGATGCGCTGCGCGCCCGCGTGCAGGCCTCGATGGAGAAGCTGAACTACCGGCCGCACGCAGCGGCGCGCGGCATGCGGGGGCAGACCTATACGCTGGGCGTACTGCTGCCGGATCTGCGCAACCCGTTCTTCGCCGACATCCTTGACGGCGTGAACCAGGCCCTCGAGCGCACGCAGTACCAGCCGCTCCTTGGGGTCAGCCAGTCCGACGAGCCGATGGAGCAGGCGCTCATCGATGCCATGATGGACCGCCAGATGGACGGGCTGCTGATGATCGGTCCGCGCATGCAACGGGACGCGGTCGAGGCCGTCGCCCGCCGCATCCCCACTGCGGCCGTCGGCCTGCATCAGCCGGGCGTGGACTACCTCGATACCGCCAACAATGACGATGTCGCCGGCGCCGAGCTGGTGGTGAAGCATCTCGTCGACGAAGGCTACCGGCGCATCGCCATGGTGTCGCTGATGGTGACGACCAAGTTCGAGGTCGTGACCGTCCCCCGCGAACTCGGCTACCGGCAGGGCATGAAGGCCGCCGGGCTTGGCCAGCACATCAACATCGTGCCGGCCCCGCAGACGGCGCGCGAGGTTCAGACCATCCTGCGTCACCTGCTGCAGTCCCGGCATCGTCCGGAGGCGCTGTTCTGCTGGACCGACATGGTGGCGCTCCATGCCCTCAGCGTGGCGCGGGATCTGGGCCTGTCCGTTCCAGGCGATCTCGCCGTCGTCGGCTACGACAATACGACCTACTGCGATCTGGCGCAGAACTCGCTGACCAGCGTCGATCAGTCCGGCCAGGTGCTCGGGCTGCAGGCCGCGCGCCTGCTGGTCGAACGCATCAACGGCCGCGACAAGGGCGAGCACTTCGTCGTTACCCCACGGCTGGTGGTCCGCGGCAGTTCGCGTCCTCGCCCTTCGTAGTGCTTTTCACCGGCTACCATTCCAGTCAAACATTGCGCGCCAACCGGACCAGATAGAGATCATGCCCTTTTTCGACCTGCCGCAGTCACAGCTCCTGAGCTACCGCTCGAGCGCCGTCGCTCCCGCCGATTTCGACAGCTTCTGGGCTGAGACGCTTCAGCAGTCGCGGGCCAAACCGCTGGAGGCGGTGTTCGAGCCGGTCGACACCGGCCTGAGACTGTTCGACGTCTCAGACGTGACCTTCTCCGGCTTCGGCGGCGATCGGGTACGGGGCTGGTACATCAAGCCGTCCGGCGTCGCGCCGCGCGGCACCGTGGTGAAGTTCATCGGCTACGGCGGCGGTCGCGGTCTGCCGCAGGAGCACCTGCTGTGGCCGGCTACCGGCCGCGCCGTGCTCGTCATGGATACGCGCGGGCAGGGCAGTTCCTGGTCGCGCGGCGATACCCCCGATCCGGCCGGCTCGTTCCCGGCGCATCCGGGCTTCATGACCCGCGGCATCAACGATCCGCACGATTACTACTACCGCCGTGTCTACACCGACGGCGTCCGCGCCGTCGAAACCGTACTCGGCCGCGCCGAGACCGACCCCGCCAGGCTGGCGGTGGTCGGCGGCAGCCAGGGCGGCGGTATCTCGATCGCCGTCGCCGGGCTCGAGCCCAAGGTGAAGGCGGCGATGCCGGACGTGCCGTTCCTCTGCGATTTCCCGCGTGCCGTCGGCCTCACCAGCCGCGACCCCTATGGTGAAATCGTCCGCTTCCTCGCTACCCATCGCGAGAAGGCGGCCGCTGCATACAACACCATCAACTACTTCGATGGCGTGCATTTCTCCGCCCGCTCGAAGGCGGCAGCCCTGTTCTCGGTAGCGCTGATGGACGATGTCTGCCCACCCTCGACTGTCTATGGCGCCTACAACGCCTGGGCAGGTCCCAAGAGCATCGAAAGCTACACCTTCAACAACCATGAGGGTGGCGGCACCTGGCAGGAGCGGCGGCAGGTCGCCTGGCTCGACGAGACCCTGCCGTGACCACCCTGACGCTCGACTACGCCGACCGCGACGGAGCCAGTGCCCGTCGCCGCTGGGCGCTGTCGCGCGTGCTGATCTATGCGGCGCTCACACTGTTTGCGCTCGTCTATGCGGTGCCGGCGCTGCTAGTGTTCTTCAACTCGTTCCGCGATGGCGAGGAGGTGTTCCGCAACGGCATCATCGCCATTCCGGAGAGCTTTTCGTTCGACAACTACCTGCGGGCCTGGAACGACGCCTGTGTCAGCGGCATGTGCCGCGGGCTCGGGCCGAACTTCCTCAACTCGCTTGGTATCACCGTGCCAGCGACCATCGCCACGACCATCCTCGGCGCAATGAATGGCTACGTGCTGAGCAAGTGGAAGTTCCCCGGCTCGGAGTTCATCTTCGTGATGATCTTCCTCGGCATCTTCCTGCCCAGCCAGATCGCACTTCTGCCCTGGGCGTGGATCATCGGGCAACTGGGCCTGCAGAACAACGTGCTGGGTCTGCTCCTGATCCAAACCGTGATGGGCATTTCCTTCTCGACCCTGTTCTTCCGCAACTTCTATGCCAGCGTGCCCACCGAGATCATCAAGGCGGCACAAGTGGATGGCGCTGGCTTCTGGCGTATCTTCATCCGGGTGATGCTGCCGCTGTCGGGACCGATCGCTGCCGTGACGGTGATCTGGCAGTTCACCCAGATCTGGAACGAGTATCTCTACGGCATGGTCTTCACCTCCGGCGATCAGCAGCCGATCACCGTTGCGATCATGGGTGTAAGGGCCGGTGGTTCGGCTGCCACGGTGATGATGGCGATCGTGCCGCCGCTGCTGGTGTATCTGATCGGCGGCAAGTACTTTGTCCGCGGACTCACCCAGGGGGCACTGAAGTAGGCATGACGACCAGGAACTACGTGATCGACGAGATGATCTCGGCCAAGGCGATCGCGGCCCGGGTGGAGGCGCTCGCCAAGGACATCTCCAACCACTATGCCGGCACCGACAAGCTGGTGGTGGTCGGGCTGCTGCGCGGCTCGTTCATCTTCATTGCCGACCTGGTGCGCGAGCTCGACCTGCCGGTGGAAGTCGATTTCCTCGAGGTTTCGAGCTACGGCAACTCCACCGAGTCGAGCCGGGAAGTGCGCATTCTCAAGGATCTGCGCGGCGAGATCGAAGGCCGCGACGTGCTGGTGGTCGAGGATATCGTCGATACCGGCTACACGCTGAAACACGTGCTCGAGATCCTCGCGACACGTCATCCCAAGCGCATCGAGGTCTGCGCCTTGCTCGACAAGCCGTCGCGGCGCGAGACCAACGTGAAGGCCCGCTGGATCGGCTTTGAGATCCCCGACAAGTTCGTCGTCGGCTACGGGATCGACTATGCGCAGCGCAACCGCAACCTCGGCCACATCGGAGCCGTGCGGTTCACCGACTGACGCTCGCTGGGGAGGGGGACATGGATCGCGCACTGCTCACGGCGGTGGTCGACCGCATCATGCCGGCCGACCGGGACGGCGGCGCCGTCGCCTTCGGTGCACTGGATTACCTCGACAAGGCGCTGGCCGCGCAGCCCAAGCTCGGCGCTGCCATCGCTTCCGGCCTGAGCCGGCTTCCTCCAGGCTTCGCCAGCCTCGACGAGGCCGCCAAGGACGCCGCACTCGCCGATCTCGGCGATAGCTGGTGGTTTCGTGAGCTCTGCGAACTGGTGGCCGAAGGCGTATTCGCCGACCCCGGCAATGGCGGCAACCCGGATGCCGCCTCCTGGGCGATGCTGGGCTACGCGCACGGTCTGCCCGAGGGGCCAAGCGGGCCGCTCGGTCGCGATGGGCAGGCGCCAAAGCCGTTCTCGGGCACACGCGACTACGACGTGATCATCGTCGGCGCCGGAGCCGGCGGTGGCGTGGCCGCCGGTGTGCTGGCCGAGGCCGGCAAGCATGTGCTGCTGCTGGAACGCGGGCTCGGGCGCGACTATGCCGATAGCGGCCATCGCGATCACCTGCGCAACCATCGCCTGGCGCTCTACGGCCACAATACCGGCCCCGACCTCGACGGCAACCCGCGGGTGCTGGTTGGTGCCGACGGTGTCGAGAAGGTGCTTCGCCCGCACGAGAACGGCTACCAGAACTTGGCCGCGGCGGTCGGCAGCGGTACCCTGGTCTACGGCGCACAGGCTTGGCGCTTCCATCGCGCCGATTTCAGGATGGCGAGCCTCTACGGCGTCCCCGAGGGCTCCTCCCTGGTCGATTGGCCAATCGGCTACGATGATCTGGCGCCATGGTACGAGCGTGCCGAATGGGAGGTCGGCGTCTCTGGCGATGGCGCCGCCCATAGCCACGAAGGCCAGCGGGCCCGCGACTACCCGATGCCGCCGCTGCCGGACAGCCCGGCGCGCTCGGTCCTGAAGCGCGGCGCCGAGGCGCTCGGCATCACCACGACCCGACCACCGCTCGCCATCAACAGCCAGCCGCGGCATGGCCGTGGCGGCTGCATGGGCTGCGGCACCTGCGTCGGCTTCCCGTGCCCGAGCAACGCCAAGAACGGCACGCAGAACACCATGATTGCAAGGGCGCTCGCCACCGGCCGCTGCCATCTGGTCACCGGCGCGATGGTACTGCGCGTGGAAACGGACGGCGCGGGAACCGTCACCGGTGTCCGCTTTGCCGATTGCTCCGGCGCCGAGCATTCCGTGCAAGGCAAGGCGGTGGTGCTGGCCGGCGGCGCGATCGAGACAGCTCGCCTGCTGCTCAACTCGCCCTCGGCGCGCGAACCCGAGGGGCTGGGCAACAATCGCGACCTCGTTGGCCGGAACTTGCAGGGGCACGTCTATGCCGTTGCCTACGGTCAGTTCGACGAGACGGTACACGCCTCGCGCGGGCCGGGGGTGAGCATCGCCACCACTGCCTACAACCATGGCAACGCGGGCATCGTTGGCGGCGGCATGCTGGCCGACGATTTCGTGCAGCCGCCGATCATCTTCTGGAAGAACGTGCTGCCATCCGGGCAGCGGCGCTGGGGGCAGGGCGCCAAGGATTTCATGCGCGAGCAGTTTCACCGCGTGCTGCGCGTCGCGGGGCCGGTGCATGAGATCCCCAACGCCGATGCCCGGGTGCGGATCGCTCCGGCCGTGCGCGACAAATGGGGACTGCCCGTCGCTATGCTGTCGGGCGCAGTGCATACCGAAACCGTCCGGACGGCGCATTACATGCACGGCAAGGCACTTGGCTGGCTTCGCGCGTCCGGGGCGCTTGCGACCTGGGGCGCGGCGCCCAATCCCGGACTCTCGGGTGGACAGCATCAGGCCGGCACCTGCCGGATGGGCACCGATCCCTCGAATTCGGTAACCGATCCGTTTGGCCGCGTCTGGGGTCACGACAACCTGTTCGTTTCGGATGGCGGTCTGCACCCGACCAATGGCGGCTTCAACCCGGTGCTGACCATCATGGCGCTGGCGTTCCGCAACGCCGACCATCTGGCAGGTTCGTTGTAGCCGGCCCGGATTGCTCCGGGCCGGCCGGACGCCGCTCACCGGCAAACGTAGCGACGTCCGTTGCTGGCCCGATAAGTACCGGTTTCCGGGTCGAAGCTGCGGTACTTGCGACT
>JAEUMC010000643.1 GCA_016793415.1 Devosia sp.
ACATGCCGCAATCGACGAGGAACTGGCCCCTCGGATGCACCACGCGATAGCACGAGCCGGTCACGGTGCCCGACGCCCCGTGGAAGTGTAGCGTGACGGTCATCGTGGCCTCCCGGGCAGACTATCTGATCTCAGTGTGACAAGCTTATTTCGGCGCGCGCTTGGCGAGAATGCGCTGCAGCGTGCGACGGTGCATGTTGAGCCGGCGCGCCGTCTCCGAGACGTTGCGGTCGCAGAGTTCGTAGACGCGCTGGATGTGCTCCCAGCGCACCCGGTCGGCCGACATCGGGTTCTCCGGCGGCTCGGGCGGTTTGTTGCCGGTGGCGAGCAGGGCGTTGATCACGTCCTCGGCGTCGGCGGGCTTGCTGAGATAATCGACCGCGCCGAGTTTTACCGCGGTCACCGCAGTGGCGATGTTGCCATAGCCGGTGAGAACCACGGCGCGGGCATCCTCGCGCTTCTGGTGCAGCGCCGCGACCACGTCGAGGCCGTTGCCATCCTCGAGGCGGAGGTCGACCACGGCATAGGCGGGGGGTGCTTCAGAGACGGCAGCGAGGCCGCCGGCCACGGTGTCGGCAATGCGGACATCGAAGCCACGTTTCTGCATGGCCCGCTCGAGGCGGGTCAGGAAGGTCTTGTCGTCATCGACCAGAAGCAGGGTACGGTCGGCCGCAAGAAGTTCATCGACTGTGCTCATCGCCGCCTCATGTAGGGTCTTTTGAGGAAAAGGTCAAAATATGGGCAGCGCTAAGCCACGTTCGCTTACCCAAAGCGGGCGTCACCTCACGCCTGCTCGATCGCGGCGCGCGGCCAGATCAATCGCACCTGTGCGTGACCATCGGCTGCCTCGTTCTCGAAGCTCAGCTTGGCGCCGGTGCGCTCGAGCAGGGTTTTCGAGATGAAGATGCCGAGCCCCAGGCCGCCCGGCTCGCTGCTGTCGGCGCTGCGCGGCCGCGTGGTGAGGTAGGGCTCGCCCAGCCGGGTGATCAGATCGGTGGGAAAGCCCGGACCGTCATCGGTGATGGTGACGGTCAGCGCCTGCTTGTCCCAGCTGGCCTCGACCAGCACGGCGCGCTGCGCGAACTGCGCCGCATTGTCGATCAGGTTGCCCAGGCCATAGAGCAGGCCGGCATTGCGGCGGATCACCGGCTCCGTCCCGCTGCCGGCGCCGGTCCGCACCGAGATCACCTTGCCGCCGCCTTCGAGTGGCTTGATCACTTCGGCGAGCAGCGCCGACACCGGCACCGATGCGAACGGATCGCCCGGCGTGTCGCGCAGGCTCCTCAACTTGCCGAGGATTTCGCGACAGCGCGCCGCCTGCGACATGATCAGCTCGATATCCTCGCGCACCGGGCCTTCCGGCACCTCGTCGCGGATCTCGCGCGCCGCCAGCGCAATGGTCGAAAGCGGGGTGCCGAGCTCATGCGCTGCCGCGGCGGCGAGGCCATCGAGGGCGCTCAGTTGCTCGTGCCGCGACAGCGCCAGTTCGGTGGCGGCCAGCGCATCGGCGAGCTGGCGCGCTTCGTGCGCCACCCGGTTGGTGTAGGCGGCAATGAAGATGGTGCCGCACAGGATCGAGACCCAGATGCCGATGACATAGACGCGGTCGAAGACGATGCGCGAATCCGGGTCCCATGGCAGGTCCATATGGTAGACCGAGAGCAGCGAGGCGAGCGCGATCGCAAGGGTGGCGAGGATAACCGTCGAGCGCTGCGGCAGCGTCGTCGCCGATACCGACACCGGGGCCAGCAGCAGCAACGAGAACGGGTTCTGCAGCCCGCCGGTCAGCGCCAGCAGCGCCGCCAGCTGGCAGAGATCGAAGCTCAGGTGCACCGTCGCGACGATCACCGGTGGACGATAACCTTCTCCGAGCCGGAAGATCACCCACAGGTTGAGCAGCACCGACAGCCCGATCAGCATCAGGCACTCGGTCAAGGGCAGCGGGAAGTTGAGCCCGAACTGCACGAACAACACGCCGGCGGTCTGCCCGACGATTGCCAGCCAGCGCAGCCCGACCAGCGTCGCCAGCCTGAGGGGACGCCAGTTGCCCGGCAGAATGGCCGCCGAACTATCCGCCAATGCCATGGAATCATCCTTTCCGGGCATCTGATTTCGGCCCGCATGGGAAGTCTAGCATGGCATTTCAAGGGCAAAAAAGCGCGAGCGAAACGCTTGACCCCCGGGCTCACGGGACCACATCGAAGCAGTTCGTGACTGGGAGAAAAGTCCAATGCACACTGCGATTATCAAACCGCAATGGGGCCCGCTGACCATCGCATTGATGGTCCTGGGCTTCGTTCTCTGGTGGCCGCTCGGCCTCGCCGTTCTCGCCTACATCCTGTGGGGCGAAATGTTCGGCGGCTCGGCGGAAAAGGCTCAGGGGTTCGTCAACCGATCCCGCAGCTGGGCCGAGAACTGCGGCCCCCGCGCCAACGGGTTCCGCCACCACGGCTTCCGCAACTCGAGCGGCAACGCCGCCTTCGACGACTACCGCACCGAGCAGCTGCGCCGCCTCGAAGAGGAGCGCCGCCGGCTCGACGAAGAGGTCAACGCTTTCCACGAGTACATGCGGAACCTGCGCATGGCCAAGGATCGCGAAGAGTTCGACCGCTTCATGCGCGAGAAGAACGGTAACCGCCCGAACTATGGCGGCGACCAGAATAACGGAACCAACGTCTGACCCCCAGACGCTGCGTGACCGCCCCCGCAAGGCTCTCGCAAGCCTGGCCGGTCATGCTCCAGGTCCCATGCCCTCCTCCTGACGACTGACGCCCCTTTCGAGGGGCGTTTTTTTGTCGTCAGCGTTTCACCTCGAATCGGCGATGATCCCCGATATGAACTTCCTGTTCGCCTCGAAGGCGCCGAAGGTGCCGGCTCAGACCAGCCTCGTCATCGACGGCGCGCCGGTCGAGATCACGGTGAAGGTCAGCCCGCGGGCCAAGAGCTACCGGCTGACCGTGCCGCACCACGGCAACCCGGTGCTGACGCTGCCGAAAACCGGCCGCTGGCCCGAGGCCGAAGGCTTCCTCAATCGCCATCGCGGCTGGCTCGCCGCCCGGCTGAAGCGCAGCGCGCCGCGCACCGCCTTTGCCGATGGCGAGGTGCTGCCGCTGCGCGGCGTGCCGCACCGCATCCATGCGACGGGCCGGCTGCGCGGCCGGGTCGAGGTGTCAGAGATCGACGGCGAACTGTCGCTGCTGGTGCCCGGCGAAGCCGCGCATATCCCGCGCCGGCTGACCGAATGGCTGAAAGCCGAGGCGCAGCGCGACCTCGCCGAGCGCTCGGACGTCCACGCCGCGACGCTCGCAGTGGAGGTCAAATCGGTGTCGATGCGCAGCCAGGCCACCCGCTGGGGCTCGTGCTCGTCATCGGGGCGGCTCAACTACAACTGGCGGCTGATCCTCGCCCCGCCGTTCGTCCTCGACTACGTCGCGGCGCACGAAGTGGCGCACCTCGTCCACATGAACCACTCGCCGAGTTTCTGGAAGGCGGTCGAACGCGCCCTGCCCGACATGGAGAGGGGCAAGACCTGGCTGAAGGCGCACGGCAAGGTGCTGATGGGGTATGGGCTGGAGTAGGTGGACCACCCGCAAGTCTGGTGGCTGGGGACCCCCACCCCTGTCCCCTCCCCCTAAACATGGGGAGGGAGACCCTCGCACTGCTATCGAGGTCGTCGTCTCCCTCCCCTTGCTTAGGGGGAGGGATCAAGGGTGGGGGTCAGCCCGCACCGGCTCTGGCGCTCTCGCGCCGATCAAATATGGATCGCCCCATCCCCGCACATCAGGGCGGCTTCCTTCACCGCTTCCGACAGCGTCGGGTGGGCATGCGTGGTGCGGCCGAGGTCTTCGGCGGAGCCGGAGAACTCCATCAGCACGACGATCTCGTGGATCATCTCGCCGGCATTCTTGGCGATGATCTGCGCGCCCAGCACCCGATCGGTAGCGACATCGGCGAGGATCTTCACATAGCCCTGCGTCGCCAGCATCGCCTTGGCGCGGCCATTGGCGGTGAAGGGGAATTTTCCGGCCTTGTACTCGATGCCGGCCGCCTTCAGCTCGTCCTCGGACTTGCCGACCCAGGCGACTTCGGGGCTGGTGTACATCACCGACGGGATGGTGCCGTAGTTCACGTGCGGCTGCTGGCCGGCAATGATCTCGGCCACCGCGTGACCTTCGTCCATCGCTTTGTGCGCCAGCATGGCGCCGACCACGACGTCGCCGATGGCGTAGATGCCCGGCACGTTGGTCTTGAACTGCTGGTCGATGCGCACGCGGCCGCGCTCATCGAGCGCCACGCCGACGGCTTCGAGCCCGAGGCCCTCGGTGAAGGGCTTGCGGCCCACCGCGACCAGCACCGCATCGGCCTCGGCGAAGCTGGGTTCGCCGCCGCCGGCCGGCTCGAGCCGAGCGCGAACCGAGCCGTCGCCCTGCTTCTCGATCGCCGTGACCTTGGTCGAGAGCTTGAACTCCATGCCCTGCTTGGTGAGGTTGCGCTGGGTCTGGCGCGCCGCCTCGCTGTCGAGGCCCGGGAGAATGCGGTCGAGGAACTCGACCACCTGCACCTTGGACCCGAGCCGGCCCCAGACCGAGCCGAGCTCCAGCCCGATGATGCCGCCACCGATCACCAGCAGGCGCTTGGGCACTTCCTGGAAGGCGAGGGCGCCGGTCGAGGACACCACCTTGTTCTCGTCGATCTCGATGCCCGGCAGGCTGATCGGCACCGAGCCGGTGGCGATCAGGATGTTCCTGGTCTCGATGGTGGTGGGCGCGCCGCTCTCCGGCGTCACCAGCACCTTGCCTTCGGCCGGGATCGAGCCGGTGCCGCGGAAGGTGGTGATCTTGTTCTTCTTGAACAGGAACTCGATGCCCGAGACGTTGGCGGTGACGGTATCGTCCTTATGCGCCAGCATTTGCTTCAGATTCAGCTGCGGCGTCACGTCGATACCGAACTGGCGGAACTGGTGGCCGGCCTCCTCGAACAGCTCGGAGGCATGCAGCATGGCCTTGCTTGGAATGCAGCCGATGTTGAGGCAGGTACCACCGAAGGTCGGCCACTTCTCGACCACCGCGACCTTCATGCCGAGCTGCGCCGCCCGGATTGCCGCGACGTATCCACCCGGGCCGGAGCCGATTACGGTGAGGTCGAAAGTGTCCGCCATGATGTCTCCGAGAGGCTCAAACGGCGCCTGGGGAGTGGCGCCCGCGCTGCCGATATAGGACTGCCAAACGGGTTAAACTACCCGCCCTTTGGAGGGAACCCCCGTCGCGGCGACAGCCATGCGAAATGCGCATGATTCCGACGCTACCTGATTTCCGAGTTACTTGGCGCAGGCCGCGAGGGTGAAGGTATCGAGCACGTTGCGCTCATCGGCGAAGGCGTCCTGCCGCATCGAGGAGTACCAGACGTTGACGGCAAACTGCGGCAGCAGCACCTGTCGCGGTGCCAGTTGCGCCGCGAGCGCAATCTCGGCATCGTGGGGATATTCCTCGATGCCATCCGCCCCAAGCGCGTAGACGACTCCCTCCCAGAAGCCGCATTGCTCGCCGTCCGCGCCGCTGCAATCGAGCCCCACCGCACCATTTGGCTGGCCAAAGCCGTTGGGCAGGTAGATGCCGCCCTCGAACCTTGCCGATACATCCCTGATGGCGATGCTGAACGCGGCAATCTGATTGGCGGCGGCATCCTCGGGGAGACCGGTGAAGCTGAGGCGGACGTCGCCACCCGGCTGCTCATAGATGGCGTGCGAGATCGGGCACTCGATCGCGAGCGCCGGCCCGGCGATGAGCGCCATTGCAATGGTCGCGACCAGTGTCTTCATCATGCAGCCCTCCGTTGTGTCGTCCGACCTGAGACGCCGCTGCCGCGCCACTCCTTTGGTCAGGGCGCAGCGGCGCGCCCGCCGGTCACCGCCAGGGTGGTGCCGGTGACATAGGCCGCATCGTCCGACAGCAGCCACAGGATCGCGTTGGCCACCTCCTCGGCGGTACCGACGCGCGCCAGCGGCACGCTGGGCGCCAGCTGATGCGCTCGGTCGGGCACGCCGCCGGTGGCGTGGAACTCGGTGTCGATCACGCCCGGGCGAACGCCGTTGACGCGGATACCCTCCGCCGCCACTTCGAGCGCGAGGCCCACGGTAAAGGTGTCG
>JAEUMC010000437.1 GCA_016793415.1 Devosia sp.
TCCATCGGCCCGAGCACCGGCCCGAAGCTATAGGGGTCGAGGACGTTCCACTCGCCCCCCTCATTGCGGGCGTGGTAGTTCACCGGCTGGAGCTTGGTAAGCTTGACGATGCCTTCGAAGAAACCGTCGCCGCGCGGCTCCAGCTCCCCCAGGATCCGGTTGTCCATGGTGCGCGCCGATACCGACTCCGCATGCGGGATGAAGGTGCGTGCCACCCAAGCGCCATCGACCTCATGGAGGCCGAGGATGCCGAACGGATCGGAATGACGGCCCGCGACGATCGCTCGGACGTCGCTGTCAGCCGCCTGCCACTTGGACTTGGTCAACCCCACTACCCCCCGACCACCGGGACACCCCAGATTTCCTTGGCGTACTGCGAAATCGTACGATCCGAGGAAAACCAGCTGACATGAGCAGTGTTCCGGATAGCCATCGAATACCATTTGCGAGGCTTGTTCCAGAGGTCATCGATGCCCCGCTGCGCCGCCGCATAGGCGTCGAAATCGCGGGCCACCATGAACCAGTCGTGGTCGTAGAGTCCGCCGATCAGATCGCGGTAGCGGTTCGGGTCATCGGGCGAGAACACGCCGGACGAGATCGCCTCCAGCGCCTCGCGCAAAGCCGGGGACGCGTCGATGGCCGAGCGCGGCACCTCGCTGCGGCTGCGCTTTTCGGCCACCTTGTCGGCGGTGAGCCCGAAGATCACCATGTTCTCCGGCCCGACCTGCTCCAGCATCTCGACATTGGCGCCGTCGAGCGTGCCGATGGTCAGCGCGCCGTTGGCCATGAACTTCATGTTGCCGGTGCCCGAGGCTTCCATGCCGGCGGTCGAGATCTGCTCGCTGAGGTCGGCTGCCGGGATGATCGTCTCGGCGAGGCTGACATTGTAGTTGGGCAGGAACACCACCTTGAGCAGACCACGCACCGCCGGATCGTTGTTGATCACCTTGGCGACGTCGTTGATCAGCTTGATGATCAGCTTGGCGTTCCAATAGCCGGGCGCTGCCTTGCCGGCGAACACCTTGACCCGGGGGACCCAGTCCTTTTCCGGATGCGAACGCATCATCGAGTACTGCGCCACCGCCTCGATGACGTTGAGCAGCTGCCGCTTGTACTCGTGGATGCGCTTCACCTGCACGTCGAACATGGCGTCGGGCGACACCACGATCCCCAGCCGGTCCTTGATCACCTGCGCCAGCGCCACCTTGTTGGCGCGCTTCACTGCCTTGAACTGCTCCTGGAAGGTCGGATCGTCGGCATGCTTGTCGAGCTTCGACAGCAGCGAGAAATCGTCCTGGAATTCCGGCCCGATCCGGTCGCTGATCAACCGCGTCAAGCCCGGGTTGCACTGCAGCAGCCAGCGCCGCGGCGTCACCCCATTGGTCTTGTTGTTGATCCGCTCCGGGTACAGCCGGTCGAGATCGGCAAACAGCGTCTTCTTCAAGAGCTCCGAGTGCAGCGCCGACACGCCGTTGATCGAGTGCGAACCGACAAAGGCCAGTTGGCCCATGCGGACCCGGCGGCTGCCATGCTCGTCGATCAAAGAGAGGTTGGCGATCTGGCTGTCGGTGAAGCCGCCCATCTTGCGCGCCTCGCCCAGCACCTCGGCGTTGATGGCGTAGATGATCTGCATCTGCCGCGGCAGCATCCGCTCCAGGAGCCCCACCGGCCAGGTCTCGAGCGCCTCGGGCAACAAGGTGTGGTTGGTGTAGCCGAACGTCGCCTTGGTCAGCTTCCAGGCCGGCGCCCAGGCCATGCCGTGGATGTCGATCAGGATGCGCATCAACTCGGCAATCGAGATCGCCGGATGCGTGTCGTTGAGCTGGATCGCCACCTTGTCCGAGAGCGAACCGAGATCGCCATAGGCCTGCATGTGGCGGCGAACGATGTCCTGCAGCGACGCCGAGGAGAAGAAGAACTCCTGGCGCAGCCGCAGCTCCTGCCCCGAGGGGGTGGAATCGGCCGGATAGAGCACCCGCGTCACCGCGGCGGCGCGCGAGCTTTCCTCGAGCGCGCCGATATGGTCGCCGGCATTGAACTTGTCGAGCAGGATCGGGTCGATCGGCTGCGCCGACCAGAGCCGAAGAGTGTTCACCCGCTTGCCGCGCCAGCCGACGATCGGCGTATCGAACGCCACCGCGAGCAGATGCTCGGCCGGCCGCCACTCGAGCCGGGTCGAACCATCCGGCTCCTGCACCGGCTCGACATGGCCGCCGAAGCCGATCTCGTAGCTCGACTCGCGCCGCTCGAACTCCCACGGGTTGCCGTGCGCCAGCCAATCCTCCGGCAGCTCGACCTGCCAACCCTCGCTCATTTCCTGGCGGAACAGCCCGTGCACGTAGCGGATGCCGTAGCCATAGGCCGGGATATCGACCGTCGCCATCGACTCCATGAAGCAGGCGGCGAGGCGGCCGAGGCCGCCGTTGCCGAGCGCCGCATCGGGCTCGAGATTGATCAGGTCGCCGAGGTCGACATTGAAGTTCTTGAGCGCGGCGCGCACCGGCTCCATCACCCCGATATTGCTCATCGCATCGCGCATCAGGCGGCCGATGAGGAACTCGAGGCTGAGGTAGTAGACCCGCTTGTTGGAGGTCCGCCAGGTCTCGCGGCTCGACTCCATCCACTGGTCGATGATCCGGTCGCGCACCGTCAGGATCGTCGCCTTCAGCCAGTCATGCGGCCGCGCGACGATCGGGTCCTTGCCGACCGAATAGGTGAGTTTTTCGAGGATCTCCGACTGCAGCGCTTCAGTGGTGAGCGCGCGCCGTTCCGGAACGGGAGCATCCAATACGAGGGGCTTTTGCGGCATTGTCGCAATCCAGCATCATGGCGATGTATTCCCCTCTAGAACACCACGCTTGCATGGAATTGCTGCTCTGTGAAGCCCCGTTGAGAACGGTTCTAAGGCACGCTGCCTAAAGCGTAGACGATTATTGCTTCGAGCGATCGTGAACTACAGTTTACAATCATGTCGACGTGAACTAGAATTCACATATGATCGAGGTTCGCCAGACTGAGGATTTCCGGCGGTGGCTCAAAGGTCTGGCCGACGGGCAGGCGGCAAAACGCATCGCCCAACGCGTCGTGAGGGTTCAGGCGGGCCTGTTGGGTGATGCCAAGTTCTTCGACGGAAATCGGCGAGCTTCGCGTCGACTATGGCCCTGGCTATCGCGTCTACTTTGTACAGCGCGGCAAGGTGCTGATCATTCTGCTCGCAGGTGGCGACAAATCCACCCAGAGCAAGGACATCAAGCGGGCGATCAAACTCGCCAAGGAGGTCTGAGATGGCAACTGAAACCACCACGTTCGACGCAGCGGAGTTTCTGGATGACCCGACCTCGCAAGCCGAGCTGCTGGCGGACGCCTTCGAGAGCGGGAATGCCACTTACATTGCGCAGGCACTCGGCGTCGTAGCTAGAGCGCGCGGCATGACCGAAATCGCAAGGGAAGCCGGGGTAACTCGCGAAGCACTGTACAAGGCACTAAGCGAGCGCGGCGACCCCAAGCTGAGCACGTTGCTGGGCGTTGCACGAGCCCTCGGCGTAAAGCTTACTGCCACACCTCTGGTGCCCGGGGACTGAGCTAAGCCTTCGCCTCTTCCTCGGGCGCGATGATCGGCGTCGACGGGCCGGCCACCGTGCCACTCTCGCGGGCCTGGTCTTCGGCGTTCGCGCGCAGCAGGTCCCTGCCCGCCATCAGGCCGCCGACCATCTGTGCGGCGAAGCGCTGGCGGTCGCGCTCGCGCACGCCTTCGATGATCTCCGCCACCTCGACCATGTCGACATCGAGCTGGCGCAGCGTTTCGGCGCCGAACTCCAGCGCGCTCTCGAACACTTCGCGCAACTGGTAGTCGGCCCCGGCTTTCACCAGTTCGAGCGCATGACCGCGATCGAAGGCGCGCGCCATCACCTTGGCCAGCGGGAACTCCGACTTCACCAGTTCGGTGATGCGGGTCGCCGATTCCTTCTTGTCCACGCAGATGAGGACGAGGTCGGCCGTGCCGGCGCCGGCGGCATGCAGGATGTCGAGCCGCGTGCCATCGCCATAGTAGATCTTGAACCCGAAGGTCTGGGCCACCTCGATCATCTCGACATCGTTGTCGATGATCGAGATCGAGTGCTGGCCCTTGGCGATCAGCGGCTGGCTGGCGATCTGCCCGAAGCGGCCGAAGCCGATCAGCAGTACATTGCCGGTGAGCCCTTCCGGCTTCTCGACCCCTTCCAGTGACTGCACGGGCTTGGGCACCAGCTTCAGCAGCATGGTGGAGAACGGCGTCAGCACCATCGAGATGATCACCGTCGCGGTGAAGATGGCATTGAGCTCGCCGGTGAGCAGCCCGCCGGCCGTGGCGGTGGTGAACAGCACGAAGGCGAACTCGCCGCCCTGCGCCATCAGCACGGCGCGCTCCAGCGCCAGCGCATTGCCGGTGCCGAGCATCCGCGCCAGGACGTAGATCGCTCCGCCCTTCAGCACCATGTAGACCAGCACCGACAGCGCGATGAACTGCCAGTTGGCCGCCACCACGGTCAGGTCGAGCGACATCCCTACGGCAAGGAAGAACAGCCCCAGCAACAGTCCGCGGAACGGCTCGACATCAGCCTCGAGCTGATGCCGGAAGGTCGAAGTGGAAAGCAGCACGCCGGCCATGAAGGCGCCCATCGCCATGGAGAGCCCGCCCGCCTCCATGATCAGTGCTGCGCCCAGCACCACCAGCAGCGCCGCAGCCGTCATCACTTCGCGCGCCTTGGATTCGGCGAGGATCTTGAATACCGGGTTCAGCACCCAACGGCCGGCAAAGATCACCGCGACGATCGAAGCAGCAGCGACGCCGACGCTGATCCAGCGCTGCGTCATGCTCACATCGGTATCGATACCCG
>JAEUMC010000463.1 GCA_016793415.1 Devosia sp.
CCTCACCCTGCCGGTCGAGCTGGAATAGTGCGAGGCCCCGGATGCTCACCGCCTACAACCTTCACCCCGATCCGGCAGCCGCGCTGCAACTGGTCGGCCTGCAGGCCGCCGATGTCGAGCGCGAACTGATCCTCGCAACGCTCCGCGCCACTCACGGCAACCGGACACACGCCGCCACCATTCTGGCCATCAGCATCCGAACGCTGCGCAACAAGCTGCTTGAGTATGTGCTCGACGGCATCGACGTGCCGCCACCGACGGTGCACGAAGCGGGCGCACCAGCCGACCAGTAGCGCCTGCCGGCAACCGGCGACCCGCATGTCATTGTTAAATGCGGGCGCCATCCAACAGCCGTAGGGTCATGACCTTCGGGAGGAAGCAGCGGGCTGCAGACTCCGGTGGCAAGCTGTGTCGCGCCCGCTGACTTTCTCCCGAGGATGCCATGCTCGAGAAACTCTGCCTCGACACCCTGCTGATCACCCTCGTCGCAGCTTTGCTGGCGACGCCGGTCGCGATGTACCTGGGAATGCTCTGAGGCGGTGCGGGACGGCGGCGCACCTCAAACAATCAGCGATCTTGGAGACTGGGCGGCGCGATCAGCGCCTCGTGCAGGTGGCAGGGGCAGAAGGACTTGAACCCTCGACCCTCGGTTTTGGAGACCGATGCTCTACCAACTGAGCTATACCCCTAAACCTGCGGCCCTCCCTCTACTGAAAAGCCTCGGTCCGCGCAAGTGGCAAGGGGGCAACCCTCGCGAGATGATTGCAAGCCGCTGCGGCGCGGGATTAGGCTTCGTTCCGCGCATGCCCGGGCCTCCTGCAGGACGGGCCTGCGCGTTGGAGGAAACCAGGGGAAATCGATGAAGAGACTCGTTCTCGTTGCCGCGCTCGTCGCGTCCAGTTTCGCCGTGCCTGTCCTGCCTGCCGCCGCAGCTCCGGTTCTTTCGGATTCGGAAGTGAACTGCCTGATCTTTCCGGCCCTGAAAAAGGAATGCTGGGAGAAGGGCGCCGCGATGCTGAAAGCGACGCCCAAGGCGGTCGCTACCGCAACCGAGACCACCGCAACCAAGCTGAAGCTGCCGCTGCTGTGGAACTGCACCGCAGCGCCAAAAGGCTCGGGCCACCTGCTCGACTGCTGATCGGCGTGACTGCCTGTTCCGAATCGAAGGCCCGGCAGCAGTGCCGGGCCTTTCTCATGATCCGCCGCGAAAGCGCAGCAACTGGTCACGGGTGGTGAAAGGGATAGTCCTGGTCTGCGGCGCCGATATCGGCGCGCAGGTAGGAGCTCAACTCGCGGATGTCGGCAACCGGATGCGCGCGGCGCGGCAGGAGAGTGTGCTTCATCCAGCCGAACAGCCGGGCAGTACGGGATTTCGGGGCCTGGTAGAGCATTTTCCGTCTCCGTCAGTCTGATGTGTCTGACCACTAGATGCTCCCGCAGAGCTTTGATTTCCAACCAAAGCTCGAGTATCATGCATAAGGAGGCCTTATGTCTGATCACCTACCCCCACTTGCTGCAATCCGGGTCTTCGAGGCTGCGTCGCGGCACCGGAGCTTTACGCGCGCCGCCCAGGAACTGGGAATGACGCAGGCGGCGGTGAGCTACCAGATCAAGCTCCTCGAAGAGCGCGTTGGCGCTCCGCTGTTCCTGCGACGGCCGCGCGAAGTGACGCTCACCGAAGCCGGCGAGCAGTTGGCGCCGGAGGTGAGCCGGGCCTTCGAAATCCTGCGTGAAGCATTTGTCGAGTTCGGTGAACGTGAGCACGGCACGCTGATCGTCAACACAATGCACACGTTCGCGGCGCAATGGCTGGCGCCGCGCCTCGGCATCTTCCAGCTGCGGCACCCCGAGATCGCGGTGCGGCTGGAGACGGCCGACCGCCTGGTAGATTTCAGCCGCGAGCATGTGGACGTGGTAGTGAGGGCCGGCAAGGGCGTTTGGCCGGGCCTCAGCGCCATCAAGCTGATCGATGTGCGCTTCACACCGATGCTGTCGCCGGCGCTGGCAGCGAGTATCGGCGGGGTGCACGAACCGGCCGACATCCTGAAGCTGCCGCTGCTCGACGCCGATGACCCCTGGTGGATCCTCTGGCTCGATGGCTACGGCTTGCCGCACGATGTGCTCAAGCAGCAGAAGACACCCTCGATGAACATGCAGACCTTTGACGCGATCGCCGCCATGACCGGCCAAGGCGTCACCCTACTCACTCCCGAGTATTTTCAACGTGAGCTCAAGGAAGGGCGGCTGATCCAGCCGTTCGAACGCGTGTTCGGCGAAGGCACCAGCTTCTGGCTCGCCTATCCCGAGGGGCGCCGCAACGTGCCCAAGATCAAGGCGTTCCGCGACTGGGTGGTCGAGGAAGCAAGCAAGCCGATCAGTTGAAACTGGAAGGCGTTGGAGCGGGTGAAGGGAATCGAACCCTCGTCATAAGCTTGGAAGGCTTCTGCTCTACCATTGAGCTACACCCGCGCCGGAGCGCCAGCGCTTCTTAGTGGCTGAGGCGCGATGCTGGCAAGCCTCTTCGATCCCACGCAATGCTCCCCGATCCCGTCATTGTGCGTTGCCCAGGCGGCGGAACGGAGTCAGCTTGGGCCATGCGCGCCGCTCTTGCCCTGTTGATGCTGCCGCTGCTGGCGGCCCCTGCTCCGGTTCGCGCCGAGGATGCCAGGTTCATGCTGTGCGAGGCCCTGCCGCACCTGACCTGCGTGTGGTCCGGCGACAGTTTCTACCTGCGTGGCAGGATCATCCGCCTGGCCGACGCCGTCTCACCACAGCGCTACACCTCCGAATGCCCCCAGGCGAGCCAGCTTTCGTGGCGCTCGGCGGCGCGGCTGCGCGACCTGCTGAATGCGGGAGCGTTCCAGATCGGGCAGCCCGACGAAACCGGACTGGCAGTGGTATCGCGCAGCGGCGAATCGCTGGGGGCGCAGCTGATCACCGAAGGGCTTGCCCAGACGCGGAAAGCGGAAGCGCCGAACTGGTGCGGATAACGCGACCGGTCCCGGAACGGGCAAGCAACCGCCAGCCCGCCGAGGCAAACGTATAATTGACTCCGTAGCCTGGCGCCGGAGGATGCCGCGTCTCGAGGAGGACGGTGATGCGGCTTGGTATGAGCGGGTGTTTTCTGCCCGCGGACATGAATGATCTTACCCCTCAGATGTGCCGGCGGGTCCGCGATGCGGGCTTTTCGGGCATCTTCACGCGCTTTCGCGACAATGACCCACTGACGGCTCGGCGGGAGGACGCAACCCGACTGCGCTCGCTGCTCGCCGATGAGGGCGTTTCACTGTTTCAGACCACTGGGTACTGGCAGAACCTCGTGACCTCGGACGAGGCGGCGCGGGCGCAATCGGTCCGCGTCGTGCAGGCGGCCCTGAAGCTCGCGGGCTGGATGGGGGCGCGCGGCATCGACACCGGTCCCGGTTCGATGAACCCTGACGGCCCCTGGTTTCCGCATCCCGACAACTGGACGAGCAAGGCCGAGGAGCAGTTGATCCGTTCGCTCAGGGAATGCGCCAAGGCGGCGGAAGATGCCGGTGTGTTCCTCAGCCTCGAATCGCATTCGCTGGTGACGCCACGCACGCCCGAGATCGCCGCGCGGATCCTCGATGCGGTGGACTCGCCCTGGGTGCGCTGCGACTATGATTCCGCCAACTGGATCACGCTCGAGACGATCTATGACACCGGCGCGGCGCTCGACGCGCATTTCGACCTGCTCGGCCGCCATATCTGCAGCGCCCATGCCAAGGACATCTGGGTGGAGAACCGGCTGGCCATCCACCTGCAGGATGGCTGCCCCGGCAAGGGCCTGATGGACTTTCCGACACTGTTCGCCCGGCTCGAGGCGCTCGATCCGGATTATCCGTTGATCGCCGAAGGCAACTCGAGCGAAGAACTGCCCGAAGTCGGCGCACTGTTCCACCAAGTCGCCAAGGAACGCGGCATCCGCATCCTCGATGTCGGCGACAAGCCGGAGGCGGCCCGATGAAGCTGCTGCTTGTCGGCGGAGCCGGCCATGTGGGCCAGCTGATCACACCTTACCTCAAGGCGCGGCACGCCCTCCGGGTGCTCGACCTTGCAGCGCCGGCCGATCCGGAGGTCGAACACGTCAGGGGCTCGGTGCTCGATCCCGAAGCCATCCGGCAGGCGCTGGCGGGTGTCGACGGTTTTGTCTGGCTGGCCATGCGCAGCGCCCAGGGCGGCATGGTCACCGACCAGGATATCGAGACCATCGTCAACAATTATGACTTGAATGCCAAGGCTCTGCATCTTTTTCTTTATCTGTCGCAGGAAGCCGGGGTGACGCGCGGGGTCTATACCAGTTCGATGAGCGTCCACTATCGCGGCCGCCCGAACTACCCCGGCGAAGATCAGGTGCCGCTCGACTCGCCCTCGGTCTACGGCCTCAGCAAGGGACTTGGTGAGGAAATCTGCGCCTATTTCGCGCACTGGTTCGGCATGAACATCATCGGGCTGAGGATCAGCGGGCCGCGAAAGCGGGCCGACTACCTGGCGCAGCGCCGTAACCCGCAGCGGGCGGGGGACGGCAGCTATGTCTACCCGCTCGACGAAGAGGATATGGCAAACGCCTATCTCGGCGCTGTCGAGGCGATCACACCGGCTTCTGAAGGCGGCTTCGAGGCCCTGTTCATCGTCGGTGACGAGACGGGTGAGGAGCATGACCTCTCCAAGGCGGCCCGGCTCATCGGCTGGCGACCACAGTCGCACCGCCTGCTGACGGAGTAGGAGCGCCCAATTGAATCCCCTGAGACACCCGGAACCAAAGGGCGCTATCGTCGTTCACTGGCGGGTGTCCGGGGGACTACATGCAGGCCGAACGAGAGAACCTCGACGAGGGCGAGCGCGTCATCGAAGCGCGGCTCGCGGCGATTATCGAGTCATCCTTCGACGCCGTGATCGCCAAGGATCTGAACAGTGTGATCACGGACTGGAACCCTGCGGCCGAGCGGATGTTCGGCTACACCGCCGCGGAAGCGATCGGCCGTTCCATCACCATGCTGATCCCGCCGCACCTCATGAGTGAGGAAACTGACATCATCCGGCGCATCCGCGCCAACGAACGGATCGAAAGCTACGAGACGGTGCGGCTGCGCAAGGACGGCAGCACAGTCTTCGTATCATTGACGGTCTCGCCGATCCGCAACACACGCGGCGAGGTGGTTGGCGCTTCAAAAATCGCCCGCGACGTCACCCAGACCAAGGAGAGCGAGCGGCGTATCCGCGTACTGCTGCGCGAGATCAACCATCGGGTGAAGAACCAGTACGCGGTGATCCTGTCGCTGATCCGCGAGACCGGCCTGAGTTCGGTATCGATCGATGAGTTCCAGGCGAAGATTCGCACCCGTATCGCCAGCCTCGCCGCGTCGCACGACCTGCTGGTGCGCTCCGAGTGGACCGGTTCCACGCTGGCCGAACTGGTCAAGGCGCAGCTCTCGCCGTTCGGGCACGAGGAACTGGTGACGATATCGGGGCCACTGGTCTCGATCTCGCCCAATGCCGTGCAGAATCTGGGCATGGCGTTTCATGAGCTGGGCACCAACTCAGCCAAGTACGGCGTGCTGGCAGGCAGGGGCGGCACAGTGACCGTGTCCTGGTCGCTGGGGCGCGGAGCGGCGCCCGAGCTGAAGGTGACCTGGGACGAGGTTTTTGACGAGCCGCTGGAGCCTGAGCCGCAAGGTGGGCGCGGCTTCGGCACGGTGGTGCTGGAGCGGGTCACGCCGGCTGCGCTCGATGGCCGGGCGCGCAGCGAACGGACGGCATCGCACATCACCTGGACGCTCGAAGCGCCGGCAAGTTCGGTGCTGGCGGCAGACGGCGGCGGCGACGCGTGACTGCGGGCGCCGAAGCAGCCCTGATACAGTCCAACCTTGCTTTGGGGGGTGGTGGAGGGGACTGGATTCGAACCAGTGTACGCTAAGCGAGCAGATTTACAGTCTGCCGGATTTAACCACTCTCCCACCCCTCCATTCAGAGCCGGAGACGGGGCGAACCCCGTGGTGCGGACGCGCCGCAGGGCGGGGTTATGCGGATAGGTCATACGACTGTCAACCTCGAATGCGGCGG
>JAEUMC010000554.1 GCA_016793415.1 Devosia sp.
CGCACCAACAACCGGCTGGCCGAAATCGCCCGCTGGCTCGAAGTGCTCGACGGCTACATCGTCGCTTACCTCAACCTCGACGAGGTGATCCGCATCATCCGCGAGGAGGATGACGCCAAGGCGTCGCTGATGGCGACCTTCAGCCTCAGCGACGTGCAGGCCGAAGCTATCCTCAACATGCGGCTGCGTTCGTTGCGCAAGCTCGAGGAAATCGAGCTCAGGACCGAGCACAAGACGCTCAGCGAGGAACAGGCGCATCTCAACGCCCTCATCGCCTCGGACCGGCGGCAGTGGGGCGAGATCGCCAAGCAGATCGGCGAACTGAAGAAGGCCTATCCGAAGTTCGAGAAGGACGGCGTTACCCGTCACCCGCGCTGGGGCCGCAAGACCGATTTCGCCGACGCGATGGATATCGACCACGAGGAAGTGGCGACCCAGATGATAGAGCGGGAGCCGATCACGGTGATCCTCTCCGAGAAGGGCTGGATCCGCTCGATGCGCGGTCATACCACGGAGATCGACGAGAAAGGCTTCAAGACGGGGGACCGGCTGAAGCTGTTCATCCACGCCCAGACCACCGACAAGCTGCTGCTGCTCTCCACCGGCGGCAAGGTGTTCACCCTTGCCGGCGACCGCCTGCCTGGCGGACGCAGCCAGGGCGAGCCGGTGCGCCTGATGGTTGATATCGAGGAAGGCCAGGACCTGGTGGATCTGTTCGTCTATCGCCCGGGTCGCAAACGGGTCATCGCCTCGCGCAAGGGCGACGGGTTCGTGGTGGCCGAGGACGAGCTGATCGCCAATACCCGCAAGGGCAAGCAGGTGCTCAACGTCGGCGACACGGAGGAGGCGCGGCTGATCGCGCCGGTCGAGGGCGACATGCTCGCGGTGATCGGCGAGAACCGCAAGATGGTGGTGTTCCCGCTCGAGCAGTTGCCCGAAATGGGCCGAGGCAAGGGCGTGCGCCTGCAGAAGTACAAGGATGGCGGGCTCAGCGATCTCAAGACCTTCCCATCCGGCGTCGGCCTGACCTGGACCGATTCCTCGGGCCGCACCTACAGCAAGACCATGGGCGAGTTGACCGAGTGGCTGGGCGATCGCGCCTCGGCCGGCAGGCAGCCGCCGACCGGGTTCCCGCGCAACAACAAGTTCGTCGGCTAGCGCGGACCACCGCAGGTGACTGAAACGAAAACCGAGCCCGACACTGGGCGGCGTGACTGCGCCGTGTTCGTGACCCATGTCTGGGGGCCACAGATCGCCACGCACTATGAACGGCTCAAGCGCGAGGCCGCGCCGATTCTCGACGTGTTCCTCGCCTTCCAGCAAGGCGACGACGAGGCAGCAGTCCCCGCTGGAATGACACCTGACCTGGTGGTGCGAATGGCGGACAGCGCCGCGCATTTCCCCCTGCGCTACCAGGAATACCTGCAGCGTTCGAGCCCATGGGGCTACGTAGACCTGGTCTGGATGACGGCCTTCCTCGACCCGCGGCTTGGCGCCTACGACAGGTTCTGGCTGGTCGAATACGACGTCGACTTCTCAGGGAACTGGTCGAGCTTTTTCGGGGCCGCGGCGAGCTACGAAGGTGACCTGCTGGCCACGCGCCTCCGGCCGCTCAGCGCCGATCCGGGCTTCTATTTCACCTCCATCTACGAACAACCCCAAGCCGCGCCGGATGACCCGCTTATCGCCTTCATGCCGATCTCGCGCCTGTCGCGGCAGTTGATCGACCATTACCGTACCAGGCTGTTGCAGGTGGGGTGGTGCGGGCACTTCGAGATGGTGTTGCCCTCGCTCGCGCGGCTCGGCGGCTATTCGATCGCCGAGATCGGCGGCTATGACGCGCTGGTGCCGCCGGAGCGTCGTGGCCTGCACTACGACGGGACCTTCGAAGACCTGCTGACAACGAGGTCGACCCACGCCTACAGGCCGCCACGCGCCTTCAGCTACTTCGTCCAATCGCCGCGCAAGTTCCGCCAACGCAACCGCATCTATCATCCGGTGAAAGTCGGATGGTCGCTGAACCAAAGACTGCGACCGTACTGGTTGCCGGCGCTGCAGCGCCTTCGGGCATTGTCCCGCCGCCTGCGTGGGAAGGCCTGAGCCTACTCGAGCCGCCGCCAGCCCAGCGGGCCGCGCTGCACTTCGAGCGGACGGAACTGGCCCTTGTAGGCCATCTTGGGTGAATCCTTCACCCAGTAGCCCAGGTAGACATAGGTGAGCGCGGCGAGCTTCACCTGCTCGATATGGTCGAGGATCAGCAGGTTGCCGAGCCCGCGCTTGTCGAGCAGTGGATCGTAAAAGCTGTAGACCATCGACAGCCCGTCGGGCATGACGTCGGTCAGCGCCACGGCCACCAGCGGGCGCTGCGGATGCGAAGTGAGCCGGTACTCAACCACCACAGTCTGAACCGGGGTATCCTCGACCATGTATTCATAGTCGACAAAGCTCATCTGGGTCATGCCGCCACCGGCATGACGCGCATCAAGGTAGCGCTTGAACAGCGCGAACTGTTCGGCGGTGGCGCGGGGTTGGCAGACCTCGACCGCAATATCGGCATTGGCCTTGCGGATGCGCCGGTAGCGCGCCGATGGCACGAACTCCTGCGCCACAATGCGGACCGACTGACAGGCCGAGCAGCCATCGCAGGCCGGCCGATAGATCAGGTTCTGACTACGCCGGAAACCGTTGTCGCTGAGCAGGTGGTGGAGCGAAGCGGCACGACGGCCGGTCAGGTGAGTGAAGAGCTTGCGCTCCTGACGACCCGGCAGATACGGACAGGGCATCGCCGCCGTAAGGAAGAGCTGGGTGTTCTCGGGCGTCTGATCGGTCATCGTCGTCCTTCGAGCGATGCCCGGAGGATAGACGCGACCGGATGGCCCGGCAATGGCCCATCATGCCTCAGCCCACGCGATCAGCGTCCTTGGATCAGGCCGAACGCATGCCGCCGGAGCGCCAGAACCGCTGCATGGGCGAGCGACGCAGCATCAGCGTGCCCACCACCAGGTCATGCAGCATCTGCTGACGCGGCGTGAACAGCGCGAACAGGATCGAGAACGGCCAGGAAATCCACACCGTCACCCAGAACAGGATGGGATGAATGAGGATGCTCCAGCCGTTGAGCGGCGTGCCGCGCACCGGCGTCAGCACGATGTCCATCATCTGCATGCCGACGGTGGCGCGCATCGGCGAGCCCAGCGTCGCGGCGTAGTAGCCCAGGATCGCAACCGGAATGATGATCGGCAGGGCCAGCAATCCCAGCCCCAGCGTCACGATGCCGAAAATACCGCCGACCAGCAGGGCGGCAATGGTGATGAAGGTGATGATCACGCAGTCGATCAGCCACGCCGCGGCACGGCGCAGCAACACGCCATCGAACAGCTCCGGCGCGCTGGCCGGGTCGGGAAGATGATCGCTCATGGGGTTGCCCTGGTTCATGCCCAACAGATGGGAACCGCGGGGTCCTACACAAGGGCCGGGGTCGGAAAATCGGACCTAGCGGTTGAGCAGCCGGGCTGCCTCGAGAGCGAAATAGGTCAGCACGCCGTCACACCCTGCCCGCTTGAAGGCCACGAGACTCTCCAGCATGGCGCCCTCGCCATTGATCGCTCCGGCTTCGGCTGCGAAGCGGATCATCGCGTATTCGCCCGACACCTGGTAGGCGAACAGCGGCACGTCGAAGGCGTCACTGACGCGCTGTACGATATCGAGATAGGGCAGACCCGGTTTCACCATCACCATGTCGGCACCCTCGGCGATATCCTGCGCCACCTCGCGCATCGCCTCGTCCGAGTTGGCGTAGTCGAGCTGATAGGTGCGCTTGTCGCCGATCAGCCGGCTGCCCGAGCCCACCGCCTCGCGAAACGGCCCGTAATAGACCGAGGCGAACTTGGCCGAGTAGGCCATGATGCCGACCTGGTCGAAACCCTCCGAATCCAGTGCCCGGCGGATCGCGGCGACGCGGCCGTCCATCATGTCGGATGGCGCGATGATGTCGGCCCCTGCCCGCGCCTGCATCAGCGCGGCCTTGACCATGGCCTCGACTGTTTCGTCGTTGAGGATCTCGCCGTCGCGCACCAGACCGTCCTGGCCGTCGGACGAATATTCGTCGAGCGCCACGTCGGTGATCAGCCCGATGTCGACGCCGGCATCGCGGATGGCCCGCAAGGCCTGCGCGGTCAGGTTGTCGGGGTTCCACGCCTCGCTGCCATCGGCATTGCGGCGGTCATCTTGGGTATTGGGGAACAGCGCCAGCGCCGGAATGCCCTCGGCGGCTGCGGCCTTTGCAGCATCGACCACCAGATCGACACTCAGCCGCTCGATGCCCGGCAGCGTGCGGATCGCGGTGCGCTCGCTGTGCCCCTCGATGATGAACAGCGGCCAGATCAGATCGTGCGGGGTGAGCACCGTCTCGCGCACCATGTTGCGCATCCAGCCGGTACGGCGCAGCCGCCGCTGCCGCCGGCCGCCGAGAAAGCTCATGTCGTGCTTGGGCCAGGTCGTGCTCATGGGGTGCTCCGGTAAGTCGCCGCGCTTCTATCAGGCGCCGGCGCCCTGCGCCAAGGCTTGCGCTTGTCGCACCACCCCATCCGCGCTATCCACGCGAGATGGATTTCAAGAGCGAACTCGCCGGGCGCTATCTCAGGATCATCGCGATCATCGCGCTGCTGCTCGGCCTCGCCGATGCCTCCCGGCTGCTCGGGGTTTCGTCGGGAGCCGTCAGCCCGATCGCGCAGCTCGGTCCCACCGGCTTTGCCTTCCTCACCGTATTCTGCCTGGCGCGCCTGTTCGCCGCGGTGGGCCTGTGGATCCGGGCCAGCTGGGGCGCCGTGCTGCTGGTCGGCGCCACCCTGATCGAACTGGCACTCTATCTGGGCGGGGTCCCCGGCGTCGAAATGGGCGCCTTCGGATTCGCCCTCAGGCTGCTGCTGGTCGGCGGTATTGCGGTGCTGTTCTTCCTCAGCTTCCGGCTGCGCCGCGCACACGACTGAGCGCTCATGAGCGCCGGTAACGGACCATTCAGGTTACAATTTTCTGACCTGCGGTTACCTCTCGTAAAGCCAAATTCCTGAACTTTTTCCGTAAGATAGTTTTAAGTCTACGGCTTAAGGCGATCTTATTTGGGCCCCCGTAGTTTGGGGCCTATGAGACGCGAAGAAATCGCGCAAGACGACAGGACAGTGAGGCAACAATGGCAATCAAATCCAACGCCGCAGAGGCAATGGTTCCGGAAGAAGCCCAGGGGCTGAAGCCGCTCTACCTAGAAGCCGTCAGCCGTGTCGAACGGCTCCACCGCCGGCTGCTCGACCTGATCAAGGACGAGTTCGACCGGATGGGCTGGGACGACATCAATCCCGTCCAGGCGCTGCTGATGTTCAACATCGGCGATGCCGAGATGACCGCCGGCGAGCTGCGCTCGCGTGGCTACTACCTCGGCTCGAACGTCTCGTACAATCTCAAGAAGCTGGTCGAGACCGGCTACATCTTCCAGGAGCGTTCGCGTTCCGACCGTCGCTCGGTCCGCATCCGCCTCACCCCCAAGGGTGAGGAAGTGGCCGAGGTGATCGACGAGCTTTATGATCGCCACCTGAAATCGATCGAAAAGGTCGGCGGCCTCAACGGCGAAACCTTCGAAGGCCTCAACAAGGCACTCGGCCGCCTGGAGCGCTTCTGGGTCGACCAGATCCTCTACAAGCTCTGAGCGCGCTCCGGCCTCGGGCGGGACGCGTTCCGAGCTGAGCCACCGCAGACCAGTGTGGCTTGGCTGCCACAGTGAATTCAGCAAACGCCGGCTTTAAGCCGGCGTTTCTTATTTATGCCCAGAATGCGGCTATGCATCGAAGCAATTGCAGGCTGATCCCTCGTCACTGCAAGTCCCTTGGTTTTGTGCGTGCAAACGGTCGGCAGTTCAAACCTGCTTGACCGCGTTGGAGGCATAGCGGGGCCGGTGCTATGAGGGACGACCTCTCGGAATGGCGACTTTGGGTGACTTGATGCGGCTGAATCGACGGAACCTCCTGACCTCCATGGCGGCGATGAGCGCTGGCTTGGCGATGCCGGCAATCGTGCGGGCGGAGGAAGACAATTTCTGGGACTCGCTCAACCGAGAGAAGCGGATCAAGAGCGTCGACCAGGAAGGCAACACCGCCACCGCCAAGAGCCTCGTCGACACGATCGAGCCGATCCTCAGTTACGACACCTCGTACAACCTGCAGCTGGCGATCCAGAACTACGAAGCGTTCGTCGCCGCCAATGGCAGCTGGGAAGCGCCGACGCGCGAGACCTTCGGGCTGAAGCTGGGCGTGTCCCGCCGGGCAGCCGCGCTGCTGAAGCGCCGCCTGATGATCAACGGCGACATGCCGCTCGAAAAGCGCGTCAGCGACGAATTCGATGCCGGCCTCGACGCTGCCGTGCGGCTGTTCCAGGCGCGCCATGGCCTCGTCATCAACGGCGCGGTGGACGAAGCGACGTTCTACGCGCTGTCCGTGCCGGCCGATTATCGCCTCAACCAGCTGCGGCTCAATGCGCAGCGCATCGACCAGTGGGCTTCGGCGCTTTCCGATCGCTACGTCGCGGTGAACATTCCTGCCGCGGTGGTCGAGGCGGTCGAGGGTGCGCAGGTGGTGCAGCGCCACAACTCGGTGGTCGGCAAGGTGGATCGCGCCACGCCGATCCTCAACTCCAAGATCTTCCAGGTGAAGTTCAATCCTTACTGGACGGTGCCCAAGAGCATCATCGAGAAGGACATGATCAAGTACATGAACGAGGATCCGGAATACCTGACCAAGTTCCGCATCCGCATCTTCGACGGCAAGGGCAACGAAGTGCCGCCCACGGCCATCAACTGGCAGACCACCGAGGCGGTGAAGTACACCTTCCGGCAGGACCCGGGCGGCGAAAACTCCATGGGTCACTGCAAGATCGACTTCTACAACAAGTACGACGTCTACATGCACGACACGCCGCAGAAGGCGCTGTTCGGCGAGAATGCCCGGTTCCACTCCTCGGGCTGCATGCGCTGCGAGAACATCGAGGAGCTGGTGGCCTGGCTGCTGCGTGACAACGGCGGCGGCTGGACCCCGGAAAGCGTCATGGCCGCCTGGGAACAGGGCATGCGCGAGGACATCAAGCTCGACGTGCAGATCCCGATTCACACCACCTACATCACAGCCTGGGCCAACCGGCAGGGCACGGTGAGCTTCCGCGACGACGTCTATCAGTTCGACGCGCAGGGCATCGTCAGCTTCGGCGAAGGCTGATCGGAATGGCCGGTCGCGACGACAACAGTCCGGCCGGCCAACACCCCTCGGGGCATAGAGTCCTCTTCGAGTTCACCCAACTCGGCCAGCAGATGCGCGTCGCCGCGATCGACGAGGCGACGGGCACCGAAGTGGTGGTGATCACTCCGCTGACCGCCACCCGCTTTCAGATGCAATCGCTGGCGCTGGGCAAGCTCCGCCGCAAGCTCGGCGTCGAGGAGCCGCCTCCGCCGCCGGGACCGAAGCCGGCGAAGTACGCCTGAGTTTGCTAGCGGTTGGACCACCGTTAGCTCCCCACCCTCGGTGTCACCCCGGCGAAGGCCGGGGCCCATCCTGAGATGCCGAGACGATCCACCTGGTCCGCAAAGTTCGCTGACGGGATCACTCAAGGCATGCTTGAGTACAGCGATGGGAAAGATCTTCATCGTCTACATCATGGCGAGCCGTAAGAACGGGACGCTCTATGTCGGGGTCAGCAGTAATCCCCTTGGCCGCATCTGGCAGCACAAGAACGATTGGTTCGAAGGCTTCACCAAACGGTACGGCGTCAAGCGACTGGTTTGGTACGAAGTGCATGAAGATGCCGAAGCAGCCATTCAGCGAGAGAAACGGCTGAAGGAGTGGCATCGGGCATGGAAGATTCGGCTGATTGAGGCGCGCAATCCGGATTGGCGCGATCTATATCCAGAGTTGACGGGAGAGCTGTGATCCACCGAGAAACCTCAGGATGGGCCCCGGCCTTCGCCGGGGTGACACGGTGGGTGGGATAGTCCGCGCACAAGCGGCTACAAATGCTGCCTCTCCGTCACATACCTCGCCAGATTCTCCAGCGATGACCTCAACCCCGTGTCGTGGTCCTCTTTGCTGATGCCCGGCGGCACATCCTCGGCGAGGAAGATGACGCGGGTGCCGCCTGCGGCGGGCTCGAGGTCCCACACCATGCGCATGACACCGGCGAAAGCTGGATCGTCGCTCTTGAAGCGCACCAATTGCACCACGCGATGACCTGGCACCAACTCGGCGAACTCGGCATCGACGACGTCAGTGTCCTCTGTCGTCTTGCCGTGGCCTGCAACGTTGTAGTGCAACAGCATGCGGAAGGCGCCGCCCGGGCGTGGCTCGAATTCCAGCATCTCGCCGCTCATGCCGTCGGGCGGCAGCCAGGCCAGTAGTGCGTCGCGCTCGACGAACGCACGATAGATCGCCTCGGGTGGGGCGTCGATGATCCGCGATGCGGTATCTGCACGCAGGTGTTCAGCCATTGCGGTCTCCTTATGACATCAACGCGCCAGGCGCCTCGCGGATCAGTCGGAGGGTTTGGACACCAATTCGATGAAGGTCTCGCGGATCGCCGGCGGTTCCAGCTGGCGCGGCAGCCAGACATGCATGTCGAGGAAGTGCCCGGTCAGCGCGAAGGCGTTGCCGACATCCGCCGAGGTCGGATCGGCAGTGCTGATCAGGAACTGCGGCAGCCGCAGCAGTCGCGACAGATAGGGTTCGGCGGCGGCCCGGCTCACTGCCCGCCCCGATTTCGGCGAGACATGCGTCAGGTCGCGTGTCGCGCCGGT
>JAEUMC010000574.1 GCA_016793415.1 Devosia sp.
CGAGGATGTCCTTGGCGCCGCTCACCAACTGGGCGGCGGCATCCTCGGGCGACTTGGCGCCGAAGGCGATCTCCTGGCTCAACGTGCCCAGCAGCGACTGGCTGATCTCGCCCGCGGCGGACGGCGGCGACGGCGGGATCGGCCCAAGCAACTCGCCCAGGTTGGCGAAGAAATCGAGCGTCTGCCGTTCGAGGTCGGTGAGGCCGCCGGTGATATGCTCGCGCGACGCCGCTGAACTCGGGATGCCGCGTTCCAGCCCGAGCAGGCTTGCCGCCTCGAGATCGTGCACGAAGAAGTTGATCAGCTTGACCGCCTCGTCCTTGACCTTGGAGGTGTTTGCCAGGGTCCACATCATTGTCGGCTTGCGGTACTGCCCGCCTTTGCCGCCGGCAAGCGCCAGCGGCATGTTGGTGACCGCCAGAGTGTCCTTGACCAGCGCCTGGTAGGCGATCAGCTCGTTGACCCCGGTAAAGCCGCTCGCGGCGCGCCCGGTCACCAGCATGCTGGTGTCGATCGTACCGGTTGAAACCGCCTGCTGCTCGGCGGTTACACACGCCTCTTTGCTGCGCAGGTCCGCCCATAGGGTAAACCACTCGGCCGCATCCGCCGTGTCGAAGGCGAGCTCGCCCTCGCGGGTGTAGAGCGCCTTGCCACGCTGGCGCAGCCAGTTCTCCAGTGCCGGCTCGTTGCCCGAGCCATCCTGCAGCATGCGCATCCCGGCATTGGCGGCGTTGAAATCGCCGGCCATGCCCAACAGGTCGGCATAGGTGGTGGTGGGGCCCGGCACCGGCAGGCCGGCCCGCTCGAACGCGCTGGCATTGACCTGCAGGCAGAAGCCGCCGGCGCCCATGCTCACGCCGTAGAGCTTGCCGTCGACCCGCCCGGCCTCGATCTGGTCGGCGTCGAAATCGGCGAGGTCGAGCGCGCTGCCGAGATAGTCGTCGAGTGGCGTCAGCGCGCCGCGCTGCGCGTATTCGACGATATAGCGGTAGTCCATCTGGATCAGGTCGGGCGCATTGCCACCGGCGGTCTGCGTCGCGACCTTCGGCCAGTAGTCGGTGAAGCCCATGAACTCGCTGACCACTGGTGCCGCGCCGAGCTTCTTCTGGAACAGGTCGAACACTGCGAAGGTCCGCTCGGCCCGGGCCTGGCCGCCCCAGAAGATGGCGCGCACGCCTTCCGACTGCGCCCGCGCGGCCGGCATCAGCGCCGTGGCCCCGAGCAGCGCGAGGGCGCCCTTCAGCACCGTCCTGCGACGTGTGGTCATATCGTCTCCTCCTGGCCCTTTTGGGCCTTTTGTTGCGCGCGGCGCCGGTCCTCTCCGGGCGTCGTCGCGAAATAGGATCTGTACTGGCGCGAGAAATACTGGGTGGTCGAATAGCCCAGGATCGAGCAGATCTCCCCGATGCTCATCGAGGTGGTCTGCAAGAGGTTGCGGGCCTTCAGCAGCTTGGTGGATTTGACGAAGCTGATCGGGCTCACCCCGTAGATGCGCCGAAAAGTACGGGTGAAGTGCGAGCGGCTGCGAAACACTGCACCGGCCAATTCGGAGATATCGTCGTGCTCTGCCGGCATCTCGAGCACCTTGTTGGCCAGCTCGATCACATCGCGGTCGAGCCGCGAACTCGGCACATCCCCCGGCTGCACCTGTAGCTGCAGCTCGTCCAGCACCGCCCGCAACAGCATGGCGGTGCGCTCGCCATTGTCGGCGAGGCCGGCGAGCTCGGCGGCATGCAGCTGCACGATCTTGCGGGTCAGCGCATCGACGAACAGGAAGTCCGAGGTCCAGCTCCAGACCGGGGGCAGGGGCGCCGCGCCCCGGTAGGCGTAGTTGACGAAGGTGACGCCCAGCGGATTGGCCGGATTGTGCGACGCCTGGTAGACGCCGTCAGGCCGCATCACCGCCGTCACCCCGGGCAGGAGGGCAATGCGCTCGCCACCCGGCGTCACCAGCTCACCTTCGCCGGCCCAGATCAGCCAGATGCGATAGTTGTCGAGCTTGGCCGGATCGGAGGTGAACGACCAGCTCGGATCGCACCGCATGCGGCCGACCGGCGCCCTGAGTTCGACGCCCGGCCCACCGGTATCGGAAGATCTGGATACGTGCTCGTTCAACAGGTCGCCCCAGCCCCTTCGCCGCCGAAAATCGCCAGCCGCTCCGTCTGGTCGGTCGGCTGCGCCGCCTGGTCCATGTAGTGGAACTGCAGCGCCCGGCGACGCTGCGCCGAGTTGTTCGAAGGCGTGCCGTGCGGCAGCAACCCATCGAAGAACATGCCGTCGCCGGGCCTGAGCGGAAACGCCACCGATCTGCGGCCCGCGATGTCGGTGTCGCAGATCTGCCAGTCGCGACGCCGGAAGTGATGGATGGGCCCCAGCTTGTGCGCGCCATCCAGCACCTGCATGCAGCCATTGGCGATGGTGGCCTCGTCGACCGCGATCCATACCCCGACGATCCGCGTCCCCAGCGGGTAGTCGAAAAACGCGTGATCCTGGTGCCAGGGCTTTTCGCGACCGCCGCGCGGTGGCTTCAGCAGCGCCATGTCCTGGAACAGCCGCACGTCGCGCTCGAGCAGGTGCCGGCAGATCGCGCCGATCCGCTCGCCCAAGGCGATGCTGGCCAGCCGCTCCTCGTACGGCACGAAGTCATAGAGCTTGCGCACCGCGTCGTAACGCTCGGCCGCGGTCATCGTATCGATGATCTCCTTGTATCCTTTTTCGTAGGATACGCCGGAGAACACCGGCACCCGGCCCTCGATCAGGTCGTCGATCGCCGCCTTCGCCGCCGTCAGTTCCTCGGCTTTCAGCAGGCCCTCCACCGACAGCCAGCCATGCTCCTGATAGTGCTGCCGCGATGCGGCGGTCAGCGCGGTCGCGATATCCACCCGCGGCGCGCTCGCTTCCGGGTCATAGAGCCCGTCTTGATACGTCCCGCCCTGTTCCTGATCGAACTGCAGCATCATCGATAATCCGTGTTCACCGGAGATCGCATCCGGCTTCCTGTTGCCAATGATGATCGTTCGGAATCCTCGATGATCCAAGGCCACGAAGTCGGCGAAGTTGTGCACGTTTCGCGCATTGTGAGCGGCGGCTGGGCGCCGCTTGACACCTGCGGCTGGTCGGTATTTAACAGATATGTTATTTAACACGCGTGCAAAATATGGACGCCGACGCTCTCACCCTCACATTCTCCGCGCTCGCCGACCCAACGCGGCGGGCGATCTTGCAGCGGCTCAGCGAGGGCGAGGCGTCGGTGAGCGAACTGACCGCGCCGTTCGACATCTCGATGCCGGCGATCTCGCGGCATCTGAAAGTGCTGGAGCAGGCCGGGCTGGTGGCGCGGACGCGCCACGCGCAGTGGCGCCCGGTGCAGCTCAATGCTGCGCCCCTGGCGGAACTCGCCAGCTGGGTCGAGCGCTATCGCCGGCACTGGGATCAGAACTTTGCGCGCATGGATGCGTATCTGGCCGAGCTGCAGAAGGGGAATCCGGATGGCCCAAGGCAATAGCGTCACTGCCGAACAGGCCGCCCTGGTGCTGGAGTTCGATCGGCTGTTCGACGCGCCGCGAGCCCTGGTCTGGCGGATGTGGAAGGATCCCGAGCACATGGTGCGCTGGCACGGGCCGGAGGGCTATGCGCTCCTCAGCTGCGATATCGACTTCCGCGTCGGCGGCGCCTGGCGGCGCTGCATGAGCAACGGGCCGGGACACGCCCACTGGATCAGCGGCAAATACCTCGAGATCGACGAGCCGAGCCGGCTGAGCTTCACCTACGTCAACGAGTATGACGGGTTCGAGACCGTGGTGACGATGGATTTCGTCGACGAGCGCGGCAAGACCCGCATGTACTTCCGGCAGACCCCGTTCATCAGCGCCGAGGAGCGCGATGGACATGGCTGGGGCTGGAAGAGCGGCTTCGACGTGTTCGATCGCTATGTGGCTGAGTTCATCGACGACGACTGGAGCCCGAAGGGGCGGCCGCGCAGCGATGGCGTCGCCGAGGATATCGTCGCGGCGAGGCGCCGGGCACTGGAGAGCAAGCGGGAGGACGACAATGCTCACCCTACCAACGATCGTTGAGCGGACCGCTCAACCCTATGTCGCGATCCGCAAGCGGGTGACCATCCCGTTCGACGCGGTGATCGGCGCGACCATGGATGCCATGTTCGCTGCGGTGAAAGCCAAGGGACTGCAACCGGTTGGCCCGGCATTCTTCAAGTACAACATCGTCAACATGCCCGAGCTCGAGATCGAGTTCGGCGTGCCGGTGGCGGCGCCGGCGGCAAGCGACGGACAACTGGTCGGCGGCACCCTGCCTGCCGGCCGCTATGCCCAGACCACCTATTGGGGGCACTACGACAACCTGATGGACGTCAATGCCGTGCTGATCGGCTGGGCCAGGGAGAAGGGTATCACCTGGGACGCGACCACCGGCAGCGACGGCGATCACTTCGCCGCCCGCTTCGAGATCTACCCC
>JAEUMC010000590.1 GCA_016793415.1 Devosia sp.
CCGCGAATGGTATGGGTGCGAACCCGGAAAACCCAACAAGGGGCTGAAGCTCACCGCCGAGCAGGTCGGCAAGGGCCTCGCGCAGCGCGAGACCGAAACCGTGGGGCTGGGGGTGCTCGACCCGGCGGCCTTTGCCGAGGATGGCGGCCCCTCGATCGCAAGCCGCATTACCTTGGGCTCGGGCGACAAGCGGATCTTCTTTCGCGGTGCCGACAACAAGCGGGTGTCGCAGCGCGGCGCCATGGGCGGCTGGGACATGCTGCGCCAGCGCTTTGTCGGCACCACGCTCGATGAAGACGGCAAGCCAAGCCCCGAGGGGCGGCCGATGATCTATTGCTTTTCCACCTGCCGCGACTCGATCCGCACCATCCCGATGCTGCAGCACGACCAGGCGCGGCCCGAAGATCTCGACACCGACATGGAAGACCATGCCGCCGACGACTGGCGCTACGCCGCGATGTCGCGCCCCTGGGTGCGGACGAAGCCGGTGGCTGAGCCGGGGAAGGCGCGTTCGGGGTACAGGGCCGCGACGGGTGGCACCGGGCCGGGTGACTGGCAGAGTTATTGAGGTGGGTTTCACTATTTGGCTGGCCCCGCGATCCGTCGGCATGGGCACCTCTCCCCTCTCCCCTCAGGGGAGAAGGTGGCTGGCGGACGATGGCGAAGCCATCGCCGCGGGCCGGTTGAGGGGTGAAGCGGCGCAACACGCGCTTGCTGAGAGGCTGAACCCCTCACCCTAGCTCCGCTACGGACCTAGCGGTCCTAGCTGCACTACCCTCTCCCCTCAGGGGAGAGGGGCCCGACTGCGCCATCGGCGTCGTCTGAACGTGACGTGATCCAGGAGTTCCGATGAGCGATTTCGCCAATGCACCGGCTGCCGCCTCCCCTGCCCCGGCCACCGTGCCGGGTCGGTCGCTGGCGCGGTTGAAGCAGGATTACCTGAGCTACCTCGACGGCAAGCGCGGGGAGATCGACGAGCAGCAGGAAGCGCGGCGCTATTATCATGGCGCGCACTGGACGGCGAAACAGATCAAGACGCTGAACCAGCGCAAACAGCCGGTCGTCACCTACAACCGCCTGGCGCGGAAGATCAACGCCGTGGTCGGATTGCTCGAGCGGCAGCGCCAGGACCCCAAGGGCTATGCCCGCACGCCGCGCCACGAGGATGGGGCGGAGGTGGCGACCGCGGTGCTGCGCTATGTGCTCGATGAGCAGCGTTGGCAGGAGAAGTCGCCGATCGCCGCGCTCAACGGCGCGGTCGACGGCATTGGCGGGCTCGAGCTGACACTGGAAGCCGGCGACCGCGGCGATACCGAAATCGGCTTCGAGGTGGTCGACCCCGCCGGATTCTTTTACGACCCGACCTCGACCCGCGCCGATTTCAGTGATGCGGGCTATATGGGGATCGGCAAATGGGCCGAT
Source organism: Devosia sp. (assembly GCA_016793415.1). Taxonomy (GTDB): domain Bacteria; phylum Pseudomonadota; class Alphaproteobacteria; order Rhizobiales; family Devosiaceae; genus Devosia_A. The sequence goes on from JAEUMC010000590.1 coordinate 1,423, forward strand.
GCCAGCGAGCTGCTTGCGGCGTTCCCTGATAAGGAGCGCGAGATCGAGGCCTCGGTGGACTTGGGCTCCGAGCTCACCAGCAACCCCGACAGCGACGATAACTGGGTGATGGGCGACGAACACCACCGCCGTGTCAGGGTGATCGACCACTGGTACAGGCGCGGCAACCAGTGGTGCTTTGCCATCTATACCGGCGCCGCCATCCTCGCCGAAGGCGAGAGTTATCTGCGCGACGAGAAGCGCCGGACGCTCTGCAAGTATGTGATGTTCTCGGCCAATGTCGACCACGACGGCGACCGCTACGGCTTCTTCCGCAACATGAAATCGGCGCAGGACGAGATCAACCAGCGGCGCTCCAAGGGGCTGCACACCAGCCAGTCGCGCCGCATCGTCATCCGCGATGGCCAGGGGCTGGAACCGGAAAAGATCCGCGCCGAACTGGCCCGCCCCGATGGCGTGGTGGTGGTGCCGGTGGGCGCCGAGCTGCCGCAATTCGACGATGCGGCGCGCGGCGCCGAGCTCAGCGCCAATCTCGGTTTCCTCGAGGAAGCCAAGCAGGAGATCGAAAATTATGGCTTCAACCCGGCGCTGATCGGCTCGGGCATCCAGGACATGTCGGGCCGCGCCATCGCGCTGCAGCAGCAGGCGGGCGTGGCCGAACTCGGCCCGTATCTCCTCGGCTATCGCGGCTGGAAGCAGCGGGTCTATCGCGCCATCTGGAATGCGGTGCAGAGCCTCTGGACCGCCGAGCGCTGGATCCGCGTCACCGATGACGAGGGGTTGGGCAATTGGCTCGCCGTCAACCGGCTGGCCATCGATCCGGCGACGGGTATCCCCACCATCACCAACGCGCTCGGTTCGCTCGATGTCGACATCATCCTCGACGAGGGCCCGGACACCGTGACCATGCAGGCCGACACCAACGAGTCGGTGCGCCAGGCGCTGGCCGCGGTCGGCCCGCTGCTGCAGCCGGCAGTGGCCGCGGCGGCGCTGGAAGTGCTGATCGAAACCTCCTCGATGCCGGCCTCGGCCAAGAAGAAATTCCGCGATGCGACGCGGCAGAAGCCGCAGCCGCCCAACCCGCTGGAGCAGCAAGCCGCCATGCTGCAGCAGCAGGCAGCGATGCTGGAGCTGCAGGGCAAGGGGCTGCGTAACAGGAAGACCGAGGCCGAGACGGCAAAGCTGATGGCCGAGGCGCAGGATATCGGCGCCGAACGGGCGGCCGAAGGGCTGGAGCAGCGGATCGATGCGGTGGAGCGGCAGGACGAACTGCTGGCGCGCCGCGAGGAACAGGATGCCTGGCGTACCAACCGGCAGTTGGAGCTGGCGGGGCGGGCGTTGCAGTTGCGGGCGGCTGAGGTGCGGGCCACCGACGACTGAGAGACGGCTTCAGTTGGGCGCGACTCTTCGCTGACAACCCGGTGCGCTTGGCGCCCCTCACCCTGACCCTCTCCCCAGAGGGGCGAGGGGACGATAGACGCGCCGGCAGTGCCACAACGCCCCCTCGCCCCTTCTAGCGGACGCAAGAGCGTCCGCGGGGGAGAGGGCTGGGGTGAGGGGCGCCAAGCGCACCGCCCCCACCAACAGTTTTCGTCCGCGCCACGATACGGCGCATGGGCTGCCGGCGCCCTCTGGCCGGTTTCGCTGCACTCTCCGCGACAGTGAGGGTCACGCCAATCGGACGCGATAGTCCGGGAGACACGAGATGAACGACACTGAAACGGTCGACGATACCGCCTTGTTCAATGCCACCGTCACGGGCGAGGCGCCCGTGGCCGAAGCAGAACCGGTCGTCGCGCCGGCCGAACCGCGGCCCGAACCTGCCATTCCCCCGGCCCGGCTTCGTGAGGAAGCCGATGCAAGGCGGGCGGCGGA
>JAEUMC010000618.1 GCA_016793415.1 Devosia sp.
GACCAGCCGCTGCATCACCTGGACAGTCGCCTCTTTGGTGTCGGCGGCCAGGGTCTCGAACACTGTGCCGTACTCGGCGACCCGCACCGGCTGGTGCAGTTCGAGCACGACGCTCCGGTTGATGCCCGAACCGTTGTACCAGCGGCTGTCGGAGATATCGGTGTGCTCGACCCTGACGCTGATCACCAGGTCGTCGCTATTGGCATAGGAGAGGATTTCGGTGAGGTCGAAGGAGAACTCGGCATAGCCGGAGGGCCGGCCGCCGACGTGGTAGCCGTTCACCCAGACCCGGGCGTTCTTGTAGACGCCGTGGAACTTGAGCCGCACATGCTGCTGGGCGATGTCCCCCATCGACGCCAGCGAGACATGGGCGCGGTACCAGCCGATGCCGCCGGGGAGATAGCCGGTGCCGCTCGAGAACTGTTCGCTGAACGGCTGCTCGATACTCCAGTCATGCGGCACGCTGACGGCGCGCCAGGCGGTGTCGTCGTAGCCCTTGGCCCAGGCGTCCGGCTCATCCGCGAGGGTGAATTGCCACCGGCGGATCTCGAATTGGTGCATGAAAACTGAGGCCCTTATGTCTGCTCGACCGTCGATGCGGCGATGTATTTGCTGAAGACGCGGGTGAAGAGGTGGCCGTTGACCACCGCGATGCCGGCAAAGCCGATGAAGCACCAGAACAGCCCATAGCCCGTCGCCTGCGGGTAGAAGACGGTGACGATGATCGACAGCGCGATCAGCGCCAGGGCAGCAAGTGCGGTGAAGGGATGCTTCCAGGAGAGCAGCCGCGCGTTGCGGAACACCTCGCGCGTCCGGCCCTCGAAGCTGGCGAGGTAGGGGAAGACGAACAGCGCCATCACCGCCACGTTGAAGGCGAGCACATACCAGGCCGCCAGCAGCAGCAGTTCGGCCAGCGGGCCGAAGGTGAGGTTGGTGACGACGACATACCAGGCCGCCAGCACCGCAGTCAGCCCGAGGAGCACCAGGCCGACCAGCGTCGCCTGCCGGAAGTTGCGGCGGAAGGAGCGGAAATAGTCAGAACCGACCGAATTGCACTCGCCGCTGGCGATCCGCATGGCGGTGAAGTTCAGCGCCGTGAGCGAGGCGCCCAGGGTGAACAGCGGCAGGGACGTCGCGATGAAGATGAGATTGAGGATCATCACATCGGCGAGCCGGCTCAGGGCGCGCATCAGCGTCGAATCTGCCGAGAACAGCGCTGCCATCTACGATCCTCCAGAAGGCTGCCGGGCGGGTGACAAACCCGCCCGGCTTGAGGTCAGGGATCAGAGGCCGCGGGCGGCCTTCCAGGCGTCCATGTCGGCCTGGATCGCGGCGCGCGCATCCTCGTAGCCGACATCCTTGAGCTTCTGGCGCATCTCGGCCACGGCCGCCGCCGGATCCTCGAACTTGCCGTATTGCAACTGCGGGATGTACTCGGAGAGCACGCCCGCCATCGCCGCGAGCGTCGAGTCGATGTTCTGCTTGTTGATGATCAGCGTCGAGTACGGGTAGTCCTTGGCCCGCGCATCGAGCGCGGCGATGATCTCGGCGCGGTTCGGGGCCTGCGTGGTGCGCGGCAGCTCGAACTCGTCGGTGCGGCCCCACCAGTAGTCGGTGCCCAGCGCCATGGTCGAGGAGTCGTAACCTTCGGGGTAACCCAGCTTGCCGTCGGCAGTGATGACGTAGTCGACATCCTTGATGCCGAAATTGAACAGGTCGTAGATTTCCTTGTCGTTGCGGATCAGGTCATAGACCTGCAGCGCCTTCTCCGGGTTCTTGGAATAGGCACTCACCGCCATGGCGCCGTGGGTGAAGATGTCCTTGAAGAAATTGCCGTTTTCCTGGCCCCAGTAGAAGAACTTGGGGTCGGAGCCGGGCTGCTTGGTATTCATGTTGTTGACGATGTCGTTGACGAAGGTCTGGGTGTGGTGCTGCTCCACCCCGGAGAGGCCCGCGTAGAGCTCCTCACGCGTATCGCCATCGTAGTTCAGCGCATCCTCGCGCCACACCCCGATATCGTTCCACTGCTTGGCGAGCTTGGCCGCTTCGACCAGCGCATCGCCCTCCATGTACCAGGAGGTGACCGTATAGGGGTCGGACGCCTTGGTGTGGAACGGGATGTAGTTGCCGGCGCTGATCCCCTGCAGGGTCTGGAAGTCGGTGTGGCCCTGGATGTAACCGGTCAGCGCCGCCTCGTTGGCGCCCGCCACATCCCACGGATAGGCGTCGGGCTTGTTGGCCTTCACCCACTCGAAGTACTTGGTGAAATCCTCGAACTTGGTGATCTCGCCGTTCGGAAAGCCGGCCTCCTTGGCCCAGTCGCCGCGGTAGAAGAAGCCGTGGTTCGTGTACTGGGTGTAGTTGTCCTCGGGCATGAAGTAGATCTTGCCGTCGGCGAGCTTGGTCAGATCCCAGTGGCCATCGGCTTCGACCTGGGCCCAGGTCTTGGGCGCGTTGGCCTGCAGCATCTCCGGGCTGAGCGGCAGGAAGGCGCCCTTTTCGGCGTTCTCCCAGGCATAGAGCCAGTCCGTCGCGGTACCGATCAGGTCGACATTGTCGTCGCCCGACAGCAGTTGGACATTGTACTGGGTCTGCCAGTCGGCCCACTCGATGAAGAACAGGTCGAGCTTGGCATTGGCCTTCTCTACGAGCAGTTCGTTGAGCTTTTCGAGCATCGCCTCGAGCCGGCCATTGGTGGGCTTGTTGCCCATGGTCAGCATGGTGATCTCGGTCGGCGCGTCCTGGGCGAACGCCCCCGCCGTCAGTGCCGGCATGGAAATGCCGATGGCCAGTAGCGCCGCCCCGACCTGCACGATATTCCTTCTTCTCATCTCAGACTCCTCCTCTGATCGCTTTGACGTTGCTGCCGAGATTTCCCTCAACTCGAATTGGCTTCGAGGGTGCGGCCGGTCATCGGCGCCGGCCGCGTAGTTGGTTGCGCGCTAGCCCTTCACCGCGCCGATGGTGATGCCGGAAACGAAGTATTTCTGGACGAACGGGTAGAGCAGCAGGATCGGCCCGGTGGCGACGATGGCGCTCGCCATCTTCAGCGTGTTGCTCGGCAAGGCCGTAACGCTGACATTGGAGCCGGCGACCGAGTTGCGCAGCGCGTTGGCGGTGTTGATGATGTTGTAGAGGTGGTACTGCAGCGGTTTGAACTCCACCGTGCTGCCCAGGTAGAGCGAGCTCAGGTACCACTCGTTCCAGTAGCCCAGCGCCAGGAACAGCCCGATGGTCGCCAATGCCGGCTTCATCATCGGCAGGCAGAGCTGGGCAAAGATGCGGAAATCGCCGGCGCCGTCGACCTTGCCGGATTCGATGATCTCGTAGGGCACGGTGCGCATGAAGTTCTTCATCAGGATGATGAGCCACGGCGTCATCAACAGCTGCAGGAACACCGCGAGGTAGTTGCCCCTCAGCCCCAGGTCGCGCGCCACCCACAGGAAAGTCGGGGCGAGGCCGGCCGAAAACAGCGTGGTGAAGTAGATGAAGAACGAGATGTGGTTGCGGAACGGAAAGTCCTTCCGGTGCAGGGCGTAGCCGGTCATCGAGATGATGAACAGGCCGATCGCCGTGCCGAACACCGTCATCACGATGGTGACGACGTAGGAGCCGATGATCTGCTTGGGCGCCTTGAAGATCCATTCGTAGGCGGCGAGCGAGAAATCCTTGGGCAGGATGCCGAAGCCGGATTTCATGATCGCCGCCTCGCTCGACAGCGACGCCGACAGCATCATGACGAAGGGCATGAGGCAGAACAGCGAGAACAGCGTGATGGTGACGTAGGAGATCGAACGGATGGCGATGTCGCTGCCGTCGAGCTTGATGGCGCGCGGCTTGGCCGGGCCGAGGCCGACGCCTTCCGTTTCGATCGGGCCGGCCAGGTCAGAAGAGTGCATAATCTTTGTTGATCCTGCGCACGATCCAGTTCGCCGTCATCACAAGGGCGAAGCCGAACAGGGACTGGTAGAGACCGACGGCGGTGGAGGTGGTGAAGTTGTTCTGCGACAGCACCATCCGGTAGACCGAGGTCTCGATGATGTCGGTGGTCTGGAACAGGGCGGCATTGTTGCCGACGAGATTCCAGAACAGCCCGAAATTGCCGTGCATGATGCCGCCCAGCGAGAACAGCACCAGGATGATGAAGGTCGGCTTGAGGCTCGGCAGCGTGACGTAGCGGATGCGCTGCCAGGCAGTGGCGCCGTCGACCGTCGCCGCCTCGTAGAGGCTGCGGTCGATGCCCATGATGGCGGCGAAGTAGACGATCGAGCCGTAGCCGGTCGACTGCCACAGATGCACCAGGATGATGATCAGCGGCCAGGCGCCGGCGCTCGAGTAAATCTTTATCGGGTCGCCGCCGGTCTGCTTGATCAGCGCATTGAGCGCGCCGGTATCGTAGTTCAGGAGGTTGAAGGCGATGACGCCGACCAGCACCGACGAGATGAAGAACGGCAGGAACATCGCCGCCTGGCTGAGCTTCTTGAACCAGGCGAGCCGGATCTCGTTGAGCATCACCGCGATGGCGATCTGCAACAGGTTGCCCAGCACGATGAAGGCGAGGTTGTAGAGGATGGTGTTCCGCGTCAGCATCCAGAGCTGGCCGGATTTGATCAGGAACTCGAAGTTCTTGAAGCCAACGAACGGGCTGCCGAAGATGCCGTCGCGATAGTTGAAATTGGTGAAGGCGATCCAGGCGCCAGGCAGCGGCATGTAGTTGAAGACGATGAAGAAGATCATCGCCGGGACGCACATCAGCAAGAGGACCTTGCTGTCCGCCAGCTGCCGCCAAATGGACTTGTGTCCTCGGGACCTATCCGTTCCTGACATCTTCCCCCTCTCTGCCGTCAGCTGCAGCGTCCCTCCAGACGCTGCCATGCCAGGTGCCGACGGATCAGCTCCCGGATGGCGTTGCAACCAACTGCGCCCCAGGCTTTTCGCCCTTTGTCGGCTCAGTGACGTCGAGCGGGTCTCCCTCCCGCCGGCATAGTGTTAGCCGCGGGATGCGCGTCGCGCAAGATTTTCAGTAAATATTTAGTTCGAGCTCTGCGAGGCCCGGATTCTGGTGCTGCCGCGCCAGCGGATCGACGTCGCCAACGTCACCCGCTTGGGCAGTTCGCGCCCGCCCATGCGCTCGAGCAGCAGCTCGACGGCGCCCTCGCCGATCTCTTCGGCGGGCAGGTGCACCGTGGTGAGCGGCGGGTTCAGGAACTGCGCCACCGAGATGTCGTTGAAGCTCGCCACTGCGATATCGCCGGGAATGCTGAGGCCAAGCTCATGGATGGCGCGGTAGGCGCCGACCGCCATATTGTCATTGGCGGTGATCAGCGCGTCGGGCCGGTCGGGCTGCGACAGCAACTGCCGGGTCAGCTTGTAGCCGCTCTCCTCGGTCTTGCCGTCGGTGAGGCAGAGGCGCTCGTCGAACACCCCGGCCTCCTTGGCCCATTCGATATAGGCGCGGCAGCGCCGCTCGATCCGGGTCGGGGCGACCCCGTCATAGACGTCGACCCAGCCGGCAAAGGCGATTCGCCGGTAGCCGGCCTCACGCAGCGACTGCAGGAGCTTGCGCGTTGCCAGCACCAGGTCCGCCTCGACCGAATCGATCTCGTCGGTGGGCGGGCTGAAATCGGCGAATACCAGGTTGCGGTTGTGCCGCTTGAGCCAGGCGATCTCGTTCTCGTCGTGCCGGCCGATGGCAATGATCCCCGAGGCGCCACGCAGCAGCGAGGCCTCGGGCAGGCTGTCGGTGTGGTAGACCTTGATGGTCTCGATCTTCAGCGCCTGGCAACGGCTCTCGATGCCGAGCCGCAGCCCGACATAGTACGGATCGACGAATTCCTGGTCGGGGCGCAGATAGTGCACCAGCGCCACCTTGCCGAGCCCCTGCTGGTAGGCGCGGTTGCGGGCGCGTGGGGTTTCATACTTCAGCGCCTCGGCGGTCTCGATGATCGCCTGCCGGGTCTTGGGGGTGACCGAAAGCGTCTGGTCGAAGTTGAGCACCCGCGACACCGTCGCGGACGAGACGCCCACTGCCTTGGCGATTTCCTTGATCGTGACCACGACGCTTTCCCCAGCCGGGTCACTTGCTTAGGCAAGAAGGCCGGGCCGATGCAAGCGGCAAGTGCGCAAGACGGCACCAGGACGGCGATCGACGACTTGCTGCTTTCGGCGGCGACCGACCGCTCCGGAAGGTCCTAATTCGGTATCGGCTCATACGAGACGATCTCGCCGCGCCAGTAGGTCGCAAGCCCTTCGGGCAGCACCCAGCCGACCTCGCCATAGCTGGGGATGCGGTAGCGCCCGAACTGCTTGTAAGCGCCGTAGATACCGCGCCACGGCGTCGGTACGGTGCCGTTGCCGACCGTCATCGGGCGATCGTCGGCCGCCATCGCAATGATGTCGCCGCCGGCGTCGAAGCTGAAGCGGACGCTCGCCGAGCCGCTGCCGACCTCGACGGTCGCATCGTCCAGTTGCCGCCAGGTCAGCTCGGCGTTGTTGAGGATCGCGTCGGGATGAACCGGCAGCTCCGAGAGATAGCGCTGCAGTTCACCGCGGTCGAAATCCGGCCCCCGTCCCACGGCCACCGGCAGAATGCCGAGAAGGCGCGCTTCGAGGCGACCGGCCCGGTCGACAAAGCTGTCGAGCACCCGTACCGGGATGCCGGACATGCTCCCGTCGGCGAGCCAGACGAAATTCGCGTAGCCGGTGGCGAGCCATTGGTCGGCCTCGAGCGGCATCGGTGGGCGGCCGGCAACGGTCGTCAGCCGGGCGCGATGCCGCAAGTGGATCGCCGTCGGCCCGCCGGCCGCGGTGCCACCTGCGCGCAGCGCATAGGCCCTGACCAGCGGGGGGAGCTCCGGTGAAACCATACCGGCCGGTGTGGCCATGGTCTGCCGGCGCAGGTCGTCGATCGAGGCCTCGAACTGCTGGTGCAGCAGCCACAGGTATGAGCCACAGCCGACGAGTGCGACGAGCAAGATAGCGAGCACGATGCGCCCCCAAGGCATGGCTGCGGGACGATCAGTCGGCCAGCGCACGCAGCGCGCCGGGATCCACCAGTTCCACTTCGCTGATCGAGCGCAAGCGGATCAGCCCCTGATCCTTGAGAACCCGCAGTACCCG
>JAEUMC010000648.1 GCA_016793415.1 Devosia sp.
GGGCAGATCGATGTTCTGGAAGCGGCCGCTGACCGGCAGTTGCGGGGTGCGACCGCCCTGCCCGAACCACTGGATGCCGAGGAAGGTGGTGAGGCCGGCCGCCAGCATGTTGATGGCGACGCCGGCGATCAGCTGGTTGCCGCGCAAGGTAATGGCGGCAGCGCCCTGCAGGCCTGCCGTGGTGATTGAGACGGCGAGGCCGGCGAGCAGCCCGAGCCAGACGTTGGCGGTGATCGCGGCAACGGCGGCAGCGGCAAAAGCCGAGGCCAGCATCTTGCCCTCGAGGCCGATGTCGAACACCCCGGCCCGCTCGGAGTAGAGGCCGGCGAGGCAGGCGAGCAGCAGCGGCGTCGACAGGCGGAGCGTGGCGTCGAGAGTGGAGAGAATGAGACCGAGATCCATGGCTCAGCTCCTCGACTTGACGCTGTTGGCTTCGATGGCGGCCGCCTTCTGGCCTGGCGACAGCGTCATGAAGAGGCGCTGCAGGCCGGGCCTGAACAGCCCTTCCATGGCGCCGGTGAACAGGATGACCAGCGCCTGGATGACGACGACCATTTCCTTGCTCAACCCCGGAATAACATATTGCAGCTCGTTGCCGCCCTGGTAGAGGGCGCCGAACAGCACGGCGGCGAGCAGGATGCCGACGGGATGGTTGCGCCCCATCAGCGCCACGGCGATGCCGACGAAACCGGCATCGGCGACATAATCGAGCACCAGGCGGTACTGCACGCCGACCACCTGGTTGACCGCCACCATACCGGCGAGCGCGCCGGACATGGTCATGACGATCATGATGATGCGGCTGTTGGACATGCCGGCGTAGCGGGTGGCCGTCGGGTTCTGGCCCAGCGCCCGCATGGCAAAGCCGAAGCGGGTGTGCCAGATCAGCACGTAGGCGCCGACGAGGCAGAGCAGCGCCAGGACCAGGGTGAAGTTGACGTCGGTGTTCTTGAACCAGGGGATGAAGGCACCGAGCTTGGGCATGCGGCCTTCGGGAGCGATCATCGCGGATTCCGGCGCGAGAATGCCCGCCGGCTTCAACACGTTCACCACCATGTAGACCATGATCGCCGCGGCGATGAAGTTGAACATGATGGTGGTGATGACGACGTGCGAGCCGCGCTTGGCCTGCAGCCAGCCGGGGATGAAGCCCCAGAGCCCGCCCACTGCGGCGCCGGCGAGGATGGCGATCGGGAAGGTGATCCACCAGGGCAGGAACTGCAGCGGCAACGCCACGGCGATGACGCCGAGCCCGGCGATGTAGGCCTGGCCGTTGCCGCCAATGTTGAACAGCCCGGCATGCGCGGCGACCGCCACGGCAAGGCCGGTGAAGATGAAGTTGGTCGAGTAGTAGAGCGTGTAGCCGAAATTGTAGCCGTTGCCGAAGGCACCGGTGACGATGGCGTTGAGCGCCGCCAACGGGTCCTGGCCGATGGCGAGGACGACCAGGCCGGATACGATGAAGGCGAGCGCCAGGTTGAGGATCGGCAGGAGGACCACATCGGCCCAGCGCGGCAGGGGCTTGAGGATGGCTGAGCTCATTCGGCTGTCACTTTCTTGTCGGTGACGCCGGCCATCATCAGGCCGAGCTCGCGTTCAGTCGCGGTAGCCGGATCGGCCTCGCCGACGATGTGGCCGTCGAACATCACCAGGATGCGGTCGGCGAGCGAACGGATTTCATCAAGCTCGACCGAGACGACGAGGATGGCCTTGCCGGCGTCGCGCATCTTGATGATCTGGTTGTGGATGAACTCGATGGCGCCGATATCGACGCCGCGGGTCGGCTGGCCGACGATCAGCACATCCGGATTGCGCTCCATCTCGCGCGCGAGGACGATCTTCTGCTGGTTGCCGCCGGAGAAGTTCGCGGTCTTCAGCCGCTCGTTCTGCGGGCGGATGTCGAACTCCTTGATCTGCTTCCGGGCCTCTTGCTGCGCTGCGCCGATGTCGAGAATGACGCCCTTGCCGTACTGCTTTTCGTCCTCGTAGCCGAGGATGGCGTTCTCCCATTCCTCGAAGGCGACCACGAGGCCCATGCGCTGCCGGTCTTCGGGCACATGCGCGAGGCCGGCGAGCCGGGCGCGATGCGCGCCGTCGTCGCCTTCGAGCGACAGCGGCGTACCCT
>JAEUMC010000668.1 GCA_016793415.1 Devosia sp.
CGATCGCCACCAGTTCCCCTGCCCGCGCCAGCCGCACGGCGCGCTCGGCGATGGCGCCCGCATCGTGCAGCACGGCGCCTGGCTCGGAGCGCGGCACCAGCAGACCGTTCGGCTGGTAGGCCCGATCGGCATAGGCCTCGCGCACCACTGGATAGCCGAACGCCTCGGCCACTTCGACCTGGGCGCTGTCGTCGATCGCCAGCACCGACAGGCCGGGCACGAGGCCGGTCACGGCGGCAAAGCACAGGGCCGCCACCGCCGGCTCCTCGGCCGCCATGTTGGCCAGCGCGCCGTGCAGCTTGAGATAGCGCACCGGCACCCCCTCTTCCTCGGCGAGCTCGACCAGCATGCGGACCTGGCCCCGCACCTGCTCGTCCAGCTCTTCGGGCGGCAGCAGCAGCCGGCGGCGGCCGAAATGCTCGCGATCGGCAAAACCGGGATGCGCCCCGACTGCGACGCGTCGCGCCTTCGCCGCGCGCAGGGTCAGCCGCATGGTCGTCTCGTCGCCGGCGTGGCCGCCACAGGCGATCGATGCCGACGAGACGATGTCGAGCAGCGCGGCATCACCTGGCATGCCCTCCCCCAGATCGGCATTGAGATCGAGTTCAGTCACGGCTTCAGTCCTTCCGCATGAGCCACCGTCACCGCTTCGAAGCGCAGCGGCGTGCCCGGTCGCAACTGCGCAAAGCGATCGAGGTCGGCCGAAACCACCGTAGCGATGCGCGGATAGCCCCCGGTCGGCTGATGATCGCGCATCAAGACGATCGGGGTGCCGTCGCCGAGGATCTGGATATCGCCCGGTACCACCGCATCGGAAACCAGCGACAGGATCCGCGCCTCGGCGAACACCCGCTGCGGGTCGGCAAGCCGCGCCCCCATGCGGTCGAGCTGTGGCGACACGACGAATTCATCGGTAACAAAGCGCTGACGGATGGCGTTGTCGAAACGGTCGGCATGAATGCCCCAGACGACGCGGATCGGGCCATTTCTGGCTGGCGTCGCCGTTGGATGCTGGCCGCGTCCGCGCCGCAGCGTGGCGCCGAGCGGCACGACGTCGCCGACCTGCAGCGCGCGTCCGCTAAAGCCGCCGATGCCGGCGATCGAACTCGTGGCCCGGCTGCCCATTAGCTGGGGGACATCGATCTCACGGTCGAAGCGCAGATAGCCATAATTCCCGAAGGCGCCAGGGCGGACCTCGACGACGGATCCGGCCTGCAGCAGCGCCCTGGTCGGCCAGGGTTTGGTCTCGCCATCGATCACCAGTTCGAACGCTCCCCCGTCAACGGCGATCGAAACCGAACCTTCGGCGACAAAGCCGATCCCCGCGGTCGTGAACTCGATGCCGGCCGTCCCGGCCGCGCCAAGCCAACCGCCGGCCCGCTCGAACGCTGCGTGATCCATCGGCCCGGAGGCACTGATGCCATGCCGCAACAGGCCCGGCCGTCCGGCGTCCTGCACCGTTGCCAGGGGTCCGACACGGGTGATGCGGATGCCGGTCATGTCGCCACCTCGAACCGGATGGTGTCCCCGGCACGCACCGCGGTCGGCGGCTCGGCGGCAGGATCGAAGTTGCGGAAGCCGGTGTGGCCGATGACGTGCCAGCCGGTGGGAATCGGGGTCGAGGTGATCGCCGTCTGTCCGGCGGCGAACAGCACGGTCCCGGCCGGCACCTGCCGCCGTACCACGGTGCGCCGCGGCACAACCAGGGCCGCCGGATGCAGGCCGCAATAGACGAAGCCCGGCGCGAACCCGGTCGCCAGCACGCGCAGCGATCTGGCGTTGTGCGCGCGGATGAAGCCGGCCGGGGCGAGGTTCAACTGACTTGCAACGTCGCCGAGATCCTCGCCATCAAAGCTGATCGCGATTGCATGCGCCGCCCCAGCCACCGTCGCGCCCCCCGGGGCGGACGTCAGCAGCCGAAGCTCCCCGGCGAGGCGCTCGAAGGTGATTGCACCCGGCTCGTAGCGCAGCAGCACAGACACCAGGTTCGGGACGATTTCGACCACGCCCGGCAGAGCAGCCGCCTCTGCCAAGGCCGCGAAGGCGATGGCGGCGCGATTGGCCGCATCCGAGAGCGTGTCGGCAAAGCGGATCAGCAGCGCGCGGTCGCCCAGCGGCAGCAGCGTTGGTCTGAGCGGATCAGTCATCTACCGGTCAGGAGTTGCCAATGGGGCAACAGGCCATCAGCAGTTCCCAACGCCGCGGTGATGCCGGCGCCGTTCCGTACGACAGCGATGCGACCTGGTAGGGTTCGAGTTCGGGAAGGCCGATGACCGCGGTCGGGCCTGAACAAGGACCACAGCTCGGTGGCGGCGGAGGAGGAGCGGCATCATTTCCGCTTCCGGCGCCAAGCGGCGCCAGGTCGATCGGCACCCGGCTGGGGCCGCAGTACCTTGCATGCTCCACTGAATCGAGCAGCAACGAGAAGCAGGCGAGGAAATGCCCGAGTCCGTCCTCAGTTGCCGACGGCACGGAAGCCGCTTTGGCCGGGCCGACCGACATCAGCAACCCCAGGGCGCATGCAGCGCCGAGTTGCGAGTACTGGTGCAGTTTCATCGGCGCTCTCCCGCCCGCCAAGCGCTAGCCGCGCTCCGCTTATAGCTAGCAAGGCGCACTGCGGCTGGCTATCGGTATGCCAGCAGAGTCTCCAGCTTTCGCAGGCGTTCCGCGGCGCCGCGCTGACAAAAGGTCCCCCTTCCCATGTCGATCCCCAACTCCAGCGTCATCGTCGAAGGCCATGCCATCGTCTCGGTCGACGGCATGATCGCGGCGGCTGACGGCAGCATGCCGCCGGCGCTGCGCAACGAAGCCGATTGGCGCATCTTTCAGGCGGCGCTCGATGCCGCTGCGCTGGTGGTGCTCGGCCGGCTCGGCCACGAGCGGCATCCGAACCCCGGCCGCAAGCGCCTGGTGCTGACGCGCTCGGTCGCGACGCTGGAGCGCGACCCGGCCGATGCGCTGACCCAGTTCTGGAATCCCGCCGGCCTCGACATCGGCGAGGTGCTGACTGAACTCGGCATTTCCGACGGTACCATCGCGATCACCG
>JAEUMC010000664.1 GCA_016793415.1 Devosia sp.
TCAAGGGTGGGGGTCAGCCCGCGCCGGCTCACCTTGAGCCCCCCACCAATAACCTGCATCACAAACCTCGCCTTGCCCCTTTGAACCGATTTTATTAGGGTCGCCGGCGTTTCCTACCCGCGAGTTCCCCCACGATGAGATTCGGTATCGAGTTGCCGCCGCAGCAGCGGGTGTATGGCGGCTTCTTCATCTATTCGTTCTGCATGGGGAGCCTGCCGCCGCGCCTGCCCGATATCCAGCATGCCATGGGGATCGAGGAAGGCGCGCTCGGCCTCGGGCTGATCGGCGCGGCGTTCGGCACGCTGATCTCGCTGAGCCTTGCCGGCCCGCTGCTCGATCGCTTCGGCTATCGCCGCGCCATCCTGACGCTGATCCCGCTCCTCGCGCTGGGCTATGCCATTGCCTCGTTCGCGCCCGGGCCGCTGGCCTTCTTCCTGCTGCTGGTGCCTGTGGGCCTCGTCATCGGCGGCATCGAGATCATTCTCAACCTCGAGGCGGATCGCACCGAGCACATGATCGGCCGACGCATCATGAACCGCTCGCACGCCTTCTGGAGCTTCGGGTTCTTCTCCGCCGGCATCGTCAGCGCCGCCATCGCCCAGACCGGGCTCAACGTGCAGTTGCACCTGCTCCTCATGGTGCCGGTCGTCATCCTCGGCGTGGCGCTGCTGCTCGGCCGCTTCACTCCGGCGCCGCACCGCACCGGCGCCTCGACCGAGGAGGCGCCGCGCTTTGCCGCCCCCACCCTCGCCATCCTGGTGCTGGTGGCGGTGACGCTCTCGGCCATGATCATGGAGGGCGCCGGCATCGACTGGTCGGCGATCTACATGCGCGACGAGTTCCAGGTGTCGCCGTTCCTCGCCGGGTTCGCCGTGGCGCTCGGTGCCTTCACCCAGGCGGTGACGCGGTTCTTTGCCGATCCGTTCGTCGAGCGCTACAGCCCGACGGTGGTGTCGCGGGTGCTGCTCAGCGTGCTGGGTGTCGGCGCGGTGATCGTGTTCTTTTCACCGGTGGATTGGCTGTCGCTGGTCGGCTTCGGGCTGATGGGGGTGGGCACCTCGGTGATCTTCCCGCTCGCCATGTCGGCGGCAGCGCAGCGCACCGACCGGCCGGCGGCGACCAATGTCGCGTCGCTGGCGCAGATTTCCTTCGTTGCCTTCCTCCTCGGGCCGCCGCTTCTGGGCTATGTTGCCGAGCATTTCGGCATCCGCTGGTCGTTCGGCATCGGCATTCCGCTGGTTATTCTAAGTCTGGTTTTCGCCGGGGCGCTGGGCGCCAAGCCGATCCGGCATGAGGTTGATTGATGTTTAGTCTGAAGCCGCATCAGCGGGTCTATGGGATCTTCTTCGTCTTCGCGCTGTCGATGGGGGCGCTGCTCAGCCGCCTGCCCGACCTGCAGCGCTCGCTGCAGCTGACCGAGGGCCAGCTCGGCCTGACGCTGATCGCCATGTCGATCGGCGCCTTGTGCGGCCTTACCTTTTCGAGCCCGCTGATCGAAAAGTACGGCGCGCGCACCACCGCCTTCGTCACGGTGTTCGGCGCCTCGACCATGTATGCAATCGTGCCGTGGATCCCCTCCGCACTCCTGCTGCTGCCGGTGTTCTTCATCGCCGGGCTGTTCGCGGGCGCACTCGAGATCAACGTCAACCTCGAAACCGACCGGCACGAAGCCCAGCTCGGTACCCGGATCATGAGCCGGGCGCACGGCATGTGGAGCCTCGGCTTTTTCGTCACCGCGTTCATTTCGGCGGGTGTCCGCCAGGCCGGGGTTTCGGTGCATATGCATACCTTCATCGCGCTGATCGTGGTGGTGGTTGCCGGCTATTTCGTCTTTTCGAAGATCGAGAACGCCCCGGCGCGCGCCGACAGCCATGAGGGCAAGATGCCGCTCGTTGCTTTCCCCACGGTCGGACTGCTGCCGCTTTGCCTGATCGGCGCGGCGCCGCTGCTGGTTGAAGGCGCGGGCATCGATTGGTCGGCAATCTACATGCGCGACGTGTTCGACGTGGCGCCGTTCATCGGCGGGCTGTCGATCACCATCTTCTCGCTGTTCATGGCGCTGGCTCGGCTGTTCATGGATCCGGTGGTCGAGCGCTACAGCCCGCGCGTCGTGGCGGGCGCCCTGCTCGGCATCGCGGCACTGGGCCTCGTCATCGTCGGCTTTGCGCCGCACCCCTATGTGGCGCTGTTCGGCTTCATGCTGATGGGGCTGGGCTGTTCGTCGGTCTATCCGCTTGCGGTCTCGGCGGCGGCACAGCGCACCGACCGGCCGGCCTCGGTGAACGTCGCATCGCTCGGGCAGATGACGTTCGTGGTGTTCTTCCTCGGGCCGCCGCTGCTCGGCTTCGTCGCCGAGCGCTTCGGCATCCGCATGTCGTATTTCGTCTGCGTGCCGCTGATCGTCGCGGCATTGCTGGTGATCCGGGCGCTGTCGGCCAAGCCGACGCCGTTGCTGGCCGAGCCGGAGCCTGCCACGCCCCATGGCTGAGCTGCCGCCGATCGTCGATCTCAGGCAATCGCCGACGGCGCTGCGGGTGCAACGGGGGGTGATGCGGTTCCTGCGCAACGCCCACGATTTCTGCTGTTACGCCGAAGTGCCGCTCAGCAATGGGCGGCGCGCCGACGTGCTGGCGGTAGGGCCAAAGGGCGAGATCTGGATCGTCGAGATCAAGTCCTCGCTGGTCGACTTCCAGGTCGATCGCAAGTGGCCGAACTACAAGGAATTCTGCGACCGCTTCTTCTTCGCCAAGCCGCCGGAACTCGACCCGGACATCTTTCCCGCGAGCGAGGGGCTGATGGTGGGCGACGGGCATGACGCGGCCATCCTCAGGATGGCCGGGGAGACGCCACTGCCGCCGGCACGCCGCAAGGCGATGCTGCTGAAGCTGACGAGGCTCG
>JAEUMC010000679.1 GCA_016793415.1 Devosia sp.
CATTTTAGATATCCCGTCGGAATGGCGGAATATTCATGTGCATGGCGAGGTCGCGTTGGGGGAGATCGCTGCGTGTCACACGCACTTTATTTTCCGCCCCGCCGCCCCTATAACCGCCCACCACCATTGCCACACATGCCAAAACAGGGGTGACCGCATGGCCGGCCATTCACACGCCAAGAACATCATGCACCGCAAGGGCAAGTCCGATGCGGCTCGCTCGAAGGTGTTTTCGAAACTCGCCCGTGAAATCACCGTCGCCGCCAAGCTCGGCATGCCCGACCCGGCGTTCAATGCGCGCCTGCGTCTGGCGGTGCAGAACGCCCGGGCGCAGTCGATGCCCAAGGACAATATCGACCGCGCCATCAAGAAGGCGGCAGGCAACGATGGCGAGAACTACGAAGAGATCCGCTACGAGGGCTACGGTCCGGGCGGCGTTGCTGTCATCGTCGAGGCGCTGACCGACAACCGCAATCGCACCGCGTCGAACGTGCGCTCCACCTTCTCCAAGAACGGCGGCGCACTCGGTGAAACCAACTCGGTCGGCTTCATGTTCGATCGCGTCGGCGAAATCTTCTATCCGGCGACCGCCGGTTCGGAAGACAAGGTGATGGAAGCGGCGATCGAGGCCGGCGCCGACGACGTCGAGAGCGACGAAGACGGACACTGGATCTACACTTCGTTCGAATCTCTCAACGAAGTGGCGGCGGCGCTCGAGAAGGTGCTGGGCGAGGCGGAGTCGGCCAAGTTCATCTTCAAGCCGCAGAACGAAGTGCCGGTTGACGCCGACAAGGGCGCGACGCTGCTCAAGCTGATCGGCATCCTCGAAGAGGACGACGACGTGCAGAACGTCTACGCCAACTTCGACATCTCCGACGAAGATATGGCCAAGATCGAAGCCGCATAACGGCTTCGACTCTCGCTGTTTGACAAATCCGGGTCCGGGCAGTAGTTCGGGCTCGTTACGCCGAAAAAACGTAGGCCGGTTAAGGTGAGTCCGGCCCTCCCTCCGGGGAGATTGTCCCGCCCGCAATGGCGAAGGACCCACGGCAAGCCGACGAGCGTCCGATCCCCGGGCGCCCGCTGCTTGTTGGGATATGGGTCGATGATTTTCACCGCCAGCTACATGCCCTCATGCCGCGTGCGTCACGGAGCCGGTCGCTCGACCGTTTCCACCACCAGCATCAGGACATCACCATGCAGTTCAACCATGCCAACTTTGCCGTCGCCGATGTGCGCGCGGCCGCCGCGTTCTTTGCGCGGCACTTCGATTTCGCCATCGTCGGCGAGGCGCACGACAATTTTGTCGTCATGGAGGGAGAGGGCGGTTTCGTCCTCAACTTCATGGCATCAGGCAAGGCCGAGGCCAGCTATCACAAGAACTTCCACATCGGCTTCTTCGTCGGCAGTGTCGCCGAGGTGCGGCTGAAACAGGCTGAGTTGAGTGCTGCCGGCCATAGCCCAAGTGAAGTGCAGCAGTTCAGCCGCGGCGGCAGCCGGACCACGACCTTCTATTGCGAGGCGCCTGGCGGTTTCCTGGTCGAGGTTGCGAGTACCGCGGCCGACTAGGCCGCCGCGGCAGGCAGGGTCTCGTAGTGCGAGATGGATGCGACCGCGATGCAGTTGCGTCCATTCTGCTTGGCTGCATAGAGCTGCTGGTCGGCAAGGCGGAACAGTTCGGCGAAGGGCAGGTAGCGATCATAGACGGCGCCGCCGACGCTGACCGTCAGCTGGTGTGGCTTGCCGTCCGGGGTGAACTCGGCCGCATGCACCGCCTGGCGCAGGCGCTCGGCCACCGCCTCGCCGATCAGCAGGGTGGTGCCGGGCAGGTAGACGGCGAACTCCTCGCCGCCGATCCGTCCGATCAGATCGGCGGAGCGCAACACCGCCCGGATCGAACTGGCGATCAGGCGCAAGGCGGCGTCGCCCTGCTCATGGCCGAAGGTATCGTTGATCGCCTTGAAGTTGTCGGCGTCGACCACCAGCAAGGTGCCACGCATGCCATCTTCGGCAAAGCGTGCGTCGGCGAGAGCTTCCTCGACTTCGCGCGTGAAGGCGCCGCGGTTCAGCAGATCGGTGAGCGTGTCGGTCGAAGCATGGCGGCGCAGCAGCTCGTGAGCGATCGCCAGTTCACGCAGTTTGCTCAGCAGGAAGAACAGGATCGGTCCGGCAAGGCCGAGCGGCACCAGCACGTCGAGGGTGATCGACCAGCGCAGCGCTTCGGGGCTGAGGCTGTGGAAGTTGAACGAATCCACGAACAGGGTGACGGCGACACAGCCGATCGCGCCGAGTGCGGTCCAGAGGAGAACGCGGCCCCATCCTGTGGGTGAAAGATCCAATGTGTTCGCGTCCCTTCGGCACGTCCGTGCAGAGGGCCGAAACGGTAGGCAAAGCGAGTTGAAATCGCCTCAAGTCACCGGATTGGATTTTATCTATCGGCCCTGCACGGTGGTCAGCCGATGGCAGCGCTCACTGCGGCAAGCTCGGCGTCGGCGGCTTTCCGCCCCAATTCAACACGGTTACGTCCGGCGTGCTTGGCCTCGTAGAGGCGGCGATCGGCGATCCGGAACAGCTCCGAGAAACCGGAGTCACCGGCGCAGACCGCACCGCCGATGCTGACCGAAAGTCGCTGCGCCATGCCATCGGAGGTAACGAACAGGGCGTTCACTGCAGCGCGGATGCGCTCGGCGGTGCCCGAGGCGACGTCGTGTCCGGCGTCACGCAGAAACACTCCGAATTCCTCGCCGCCGATGCGTCCGACCAGATCGCCATCCCGCACGCTGTCGCGAATGGCGCCGGCGATCAGTTGCAGCACCTCGTCGCCGCGCTCGTGGCCGAAGCGATCGTTGACGGTCTTGAAGTGGTCGGCATCGATGACCAGCAGCGTACCATAGCCGTCGGTCTGGCTGAGACTGGAGCCGACGCGCGAGGTGAAGGCGCGGCGGTTGAGGCAATCGGTGAGCCAGTCGGTAGAGGCAAGCAGCTCCAGCCGGCGGTTGGCGTCACGCAGTTGCGCCGAACGCAGCTGCAGAAACAACAGGATCGGGCCGCCCAGTGCGGTGGGCATGCCCAGCGCCAGCACGGTACCGACGGTGTTCATCCCCTCGTTCAGCGACATCATGACCAGGTTGGACATCACCCAGGAGCCGGCAGTCGAGGCGGCAAGAATCAGGAGCGTGCGCTGCCAGGCGATGCGCCATTCGGAAGATGGCAGAGCAGGCTTGTTCATTTCCGCGTCCCTCGGAGTGAATGGGTTCGGCTTACGGGACGAATGCTTGAATGCTGATTAATTCGCCGGGATGGATCGCAGCTAATTCGGTGCAGCGTTTCTGTTTCGTTCACAAAGCGCTTGGTAGGCTCCGGCTCCTGACCTAATGCTTCGAAATGGCTGAAACAGTGCGAATCATCGGCATCGATCCGGGGCTGCGGCGCTGCGGATGGGGCATCATCGAGAGCAACGGCAACCGGCTGAGCTTCATCGCCTGCGGCACCATCACACCGCCGGTGGAGGGGGCTCTCGCCGACCGGCTGGTCGAACTGCATCGCGGCATCGTCGGTGTACTGGATGAGTATGCCCCCGAGGAAGCGGCCGTCGAGGAAACCTTTGTTTCCGCAGGCGCCCGCTCGGCGCTGCAACTGGGGCAAGCGCGCGGCGTGGTGCTGATGACACCGGCACTGCGGGGCCTGCCGGTGGGCGAGTATGCCGCCAACCTGATCAAGAAATCGGTGGTCGGGACCGGCCACGCCGAGAAGGCGCAGATCCAGATGATGATCAAGATCCTGCTGCCCACCGCGACCTTCAAGGGCGCCGACGCGGCCGATGCGCTGGCGATCGCCGTCTGTCACGCGCACCACCGCGCTATCCGCAAGCTGAGTGTTCCTGCATGATCGGCAAACTCAAGGGCATGGTCGACGGTTTTGGCGACGACTATGCGCATCTCGACGTCAACGGCGTGGTCTACGAGGTGTTCTGCTCGGCGAAGACTTTGGCGGCATTGCCGCAGGTCGGCCATGCGGCAGTGGTGCACACCGAGATGATCGTGCGCGAGGACATGATCCGGCTCTATGGCTTTTTCACCGAAGCCGAAAAGGCCTGGTTCACCACGCTGATGACGGTGCAGGGCGTCGGCAGCCGGGTGGCGCTCGCCATCCTCTCGGTGCTCACCCCGTCCGAGCTTGCCAGCGCCATCGCGCTGCAGGACAAGGCGATGGTCGGCCGCGCCAATGGCGTCGGTCCCAAGCTGGCCGTGCGCATCGTCACCGAACTCAAGGGCAAGGCGCCGGCGGGAGCGATCGACGCTGGGGTGCTGGGACTGCAAGCGGCCTTGGGAGAAGGCGTTGCCGCGGGCAACGTCGCCGACGCCGTGTCGGCGCTGACCAATCTCGGTTACTCGAGCGCCCAGGCTTCGGCCGCGGTGGCGCGGGTGGTGGGGCGCGAAGGCGACAAGGTACCCACCGACAAGCTGATCCGGCTCGGGCTCAGGGAATTGAGC
>JAEUMC010000675.1 GCA_016793415.1 Devosia sp.
CCGAGTATGGCACGCCGCCGTCGCAGGCGGCCCACACCTGCTACGTCCAGGCGCTTCTCTATGCCGACGCCTGCGAGCGCGCCGGTACGTTCTTCGCTCCCGCGGTGATCAAGGCGCTGGAAGGCTTCGAGTTCGACGGCATGGGCAATGGCCCGACCAGCTATCGCGCCGAAGACCACCAGTGTTTCAAGGAAGTCTACGTGGTGAAGGGCAAGGAGGCCCCCGCCAACCCCTTCGACCTGCTCGAAGTGGTCGCCACCGCTTCCAAGGAAAGCGTCACCTACGATCCGGCGATCTTCGGTGGCGAACTCGGGCCCGATACCGCGGTCGCCTGCTGACCAAGACCTGAAGCCCGCTCCGGCTGCGACCCAGCCGGAGCGGTATCTCTGGGGACACCAACAGGGCAGCGGACCATGGACGCCATACTCGCGCAACTTCTCAACGGCCTCGACAAGGGCGGCGCCTATGCGCTGATCGCGCTCGGCCTGACCCTGGTGTTCGGCACCCTCGGCGTCGTCAACTTCGCGCATGGCGCGCTGTTCATGCTCGGCGCCTTCTGCGCCGTCAGCTTCCGCTACCTGATCACGCTCGAAACCGTCACGGTCGACCCCACCCAGACCACGGCCTGGGGCACCGCGCTCGAAGTGCGTACGCCGCTGGCCCAGACCTGGTTCGGCGATTGGGGCGCCGTGCTGATCGACTGGTCGGTGCCGCTTTCCATCCTCCTCGCCATTCCGGTGATGCTGCTGGTCGGCATCGTCATGGAACGTGGCCTGATCAAGCACTTCTACAAGCGCCCGCACGCCGAGCAGATCCTCGTGACCTTCGGCCTCGCCATCGTGCTGCAGGAAATCGTCAAGGCCATCTTCGGCCCCAACCCGATCAGCCAGGCCATGCCTTCGGCGCTGCGCGGCGCCGCCGATGTCGGCGCGCTGATCGGCCTCGCGCCGGGGGCGCTCACCTATCCGCTGTGGCGGCTGGTCTACTTCCTGTTCTCGGCCGGCGTCATCGCCGCGGTGTTCGGCTTCCTCCGCTTCACCACCTTCGGCATGGTGGTGCGGGCCGGCATGGCCGACCGCGAGACGGTGGGGCTGCTCGGCATCAATATCGACCGCCGCTTCACCATCATGTTCGGCCTCGCCGCCGTGGTCGCCGGCCTCGCCGGCGTGATGTACACCCCGCTGCTGCCGCCCAACTATCACCAGGGCATGGACTTTTTGGTGCTGAGCTTCGTCGTCGTGGTGGTGGGGGGCATGGGCTCGCTCCCCGGCGCCGTCGCCGCCGGGTTCCTGCTCGGTATCCTCCAGAGCTTTGCCTCGATGAACCAGATCAAGTCGCTGCTGCCCGGCATCGACCAGATCATCATCTACCTGACGGCGGTGGTGATCCTGCTCGTCCGTCCGCGCGGGCTGTTCGGCCGCCGCGGCATGATGGAGAACTGACCATGGCGCTGTTCCAGCTCTCCCGGCGCGACGCGCTGATCCTTGCGATCTTTGCCCTGGTGGTCATCACCATGCCGGTCTGGACCGCGCCGTTCGGCGCCAACTATCCCGGCCTGATGCAGAAATTCGCGATCTACGCCATCTTCGCCATCGGCTTCAACATCCTGTTCGGGCTCACCGGCTACCTGAGCTTCGGCCACGCCGCCTTTCTCGGCGTCGGCTCCTACACCGCCGTGTGGTCGTTCAAGCTGCTGACCATGGATGCGCTGCCGGCGCTGCTGTTTGCCGTGCTGATCTCCGGGCTGTTCGCGCTCGCCATCGGTTTCTTGAGCCTCAGGCGCTCGGGGATCTATTTCTCGATCCTGACGCGGGCCTTCGCGCAGATGAGCTACAACCTCGCCTATTCGGTGCTGACCCCGATCACCAATGGCGAAACGTCGCTGCAACTGACCCTGCAGGATCCACGCCTCATCGATCTCGCCTTGGCGCCCCGCGGCGCCGGGCTGCCGACGGCGAGCCTGTTCGGCATGTCGCTGAGCGGCCTCAGCGGTTTCTATTTCTGCGCCGTGGTGCTGCTGATCGCCTTCTTCTTCGCCCAGAAGGTCTTTGCCTCGCCCTTCGGCATGATGCTGCGCGGCATCAAATCCAACCAGATGCGGATGAGCTACACCGGCTTCAACACCCGCCCCTATGCGCTCACCGCCTTCGTCATCTCCGGCATGTATGCCGGGCTCGCCGGGGCGCTGCTGGCCGTCACCGATCCCCTGGCCGGCGCCGAACGCATGCAGTGGACGGCGTCGGGCGAGGTGGTGCTGATGACCATTCTCGGTGGCGTCGGCACGCTGATCGGACCGGTGATCGGCGCCTGGCTGATCAAGTATTTCGAGAACATCTTCTCGTCCTTCAACGAGGGCATCCTAGGCCGCTTCTTCGACTTCGTTCCCGCCCCGCTGCACGACACCGTCGTCGCAATTGCAAGCAAGTTCGTCGGCGAAGGCTGGCAGCTGACGCTGGGGCTGTTGTTCGTGCTGGTCGTGGTGTTCCTGCCCGGTGGCATCATGGAGGGGGTGCGCCGCATCGGCGCGCTGTTCCGCCGCCGCGGTTCACCCCCCAAAGCCGGCGCCATGCGCGTCCAGCCGGCGGAGTAGCGAGAGATGACGACATCCGAGCGCAACGTCGTTCTCCACGTCGATGACGTGAGCAAGAACTTCGGCGGGTTGCATGCCCTGTCCGACATCGATCTCGAGGTCGAAGAGGGGCAGACCCACGCCATTATCGGGCCGAACGGCGCCGGCAAATCGACGCTACTCAACGTGATCATCGGGCGGCTCGCGCCAAGCAGCGGCGCCGTGGTGTTCGATGGCCAGGTGCTGACCGGCCGGAAACCGCACCAGATCAATCAGCTGGGCGTCGCCCGGGTGTTTCAGACGCCCGAGATTTTCCCCGAGCTGACCGTGCTGCAGAACGTCATGGTGCCGGCCTTCGCCAAGCGCGACGGCGCCTTTCGCGTCAACATCCTGCGCAATGTCGCGGGCGAGGCGGCGCTGCGCGATGAAGCCGAGGCGATCATCGAGGATGTCGGTCTTTCCGATCGCCGCCTCTCGCATGCTGGCTCGCTCAGCCGCGGCGACAAGCGACGCATGGAACTGGCCATGTGCCTGATCCAGCATCCGCGCCTGCTGCTGCTCGATGAACCCACAGCCGGCATGTCGCGGCACGACACCAACACCACCATCGACCTGCTCAAGAAGATCAAGGCACGCGGGATGACCAAGGTGATCATTGAACACGACATGCATGTGGTGTTCTCCTTGGCCGACAAGATCTCCGTCCTGTCGGGCGGCAGGATCATCGCCGAGGGACTGCCCGATGACGTGCGCGGCAATATCAAGGTGCAGGAGGCCTATCTGGGTGGCGCCCACCGGCTGGAGGCTACGCACTGATGAGTTCGATCGCCATGGATACTGAAATGGCCACCGCCATCCGCAGTGCCGAGCGCGCCAAGCCGCTCGATGGGCCGTTCTTCGCGGCAAGCGACATCCATGCCTATTACGGCGAGAGCTACATCGTGCAGGGCGTCAGCTTCGACATCCGCCACGGCGAGATCCTGGCGCTGCTCGGTCGCAACGGCGCAGGCAAGACCTCGACGCTCCGCACCATTGCGCGGGTCGACAATCCCGCGCTGCACTCTGGCGAGATCTGGCTCGACGGTCAGCCGATCCACCGGATGAAAGCGTTCGAAGCGGCGCGGGCCGGCATCCAGCTGGTGCCCGAAGACCGGCGCATTATCCAGGGCCTGACGGTGGAAGAGAACCTCACCATCGCCCAGGTCACCCCCGGCCGCGGCTGGGAGCTCGAGCGCATCTATTCGCATTTCCCCCGCCTCGCCGAACGCCGGCGGCAGGAGGGCGTGACGCTGTCGGGTGGCGAGCAGCAGATGCTGGCCATCGCCCGCGCCCTGGCGCGCGACCTCAAGCTCCTGCTGCTCGATGAGCCCTATGAAGGGCTGGCTCCGGTCATTGTCGAGGAGATCGAACGCATCCTCAACGAGATCAAGGCGCTCGGCATCACCACCATCATCGTCGAGCAGAATGCCGTCGCCGCCCTCCGCCTCGCCGACCGCGCCGTGATCCTCGACACCGGCGAAGTCG
>JAEUMC010000678.1 GCA_016793415.1 Devosia sp.
GATTCTGACGATTGAGACCAAGCCGTTCGCGGACCAGAAGCCCGGGACCTCCGGGCTGCGCAAGCGGGTGACCGTCTTCAGCCAGCCCAACTATGTCGAGAACTTCGTGCAGTCGATCTTCGACAGCCTCGAGGGGATCAAGGGCAAGACTTTGGTGCTGGGCGGCGATGGCCGCTTCTACAACGATGTCGCCATCCAGAAGATCATCAAGATCGCCTCGGCCAACGGCTTCGGCGCAGTGCTGGTGGGGCAGGGCGGGATTCTGTCGACCCCGGCGGCCAGCCACGTCATCCGCCACCACAAGGCGTTCGGCGGATTGATCCTGTCGGCCAGCCACAACCCGGGCGGGCCGGACGGCGATTTCGGCATCAAGTACAACGTCTCGAACGGCGGGCCGGCGCCCGAAAAGATCACCGATGCAGTGTTCGCGCGTAGTAAGGAAATCGACCGTTACCTGATCGTCGATGCGCCCGATGTCGACCTCAGCCGCATCGGCACGCAGCATTCGGCCGGCATGGTGGTCGAGGTGATCGACCCGGTGGCCGACTATGCGGCGCTGATGGAGACGCTGTTCGATTTCGACAAGATCCGCGCCATGTTTGCGGCGGGTTTCACCATGCGCTTCGACGCCATGCATGCGGTCACCGGGCCCTATGCCCACAAGATCCTCGAGGGCATCCTCGGGGCGCCCAAAGGCACCGTGGTCAACGGCACGCCGTCGCCGGATTTCGGTGGAGGGCACCCCGACCCGAACCTCGTCTACGCCAAGGAGCTCTACGACCTGATGATGAGCCCGGAGGCGCCGGATTTCGGCGCGGCTTCGGATGGCGATGGCGACCGCAACCTGATCATCGGCCGCAACCGCTTCGTCACCCCGTCGGATTCGCTCGCCATCCTCGCTGCCAACGCACCGCACGCGCCGGGCTATGCCGCCGGGATCGCCGGCATTGCCCGCTCGATGCCGACCAGCGCGGCAGCCGACCGGGTGGCCGAGAAGCTTGGCATCGAGATGCACGAGACGCCGACCGGCTGGAAGTTCTTCGGCAACCTGCTCGATGCCGGCAGGGTCACCATCTGCGGCGAGGAATCGGCCGGCACCGGCTCGAACCACGTGCGCGAGAAGGATGGGCTGTGGGCGGTGCTGCTCTGGCTCAACGTGCTGGCGGCGCGCCAGCAGAGCGTCGACATGATCGTCCAGGATCACTGGGCCACCTATGGCCGTAACTACTACACCCGGCACGACTACGAAGAAGTGGAGGCCGCGCCGGCCAATGCGCTGATGGACGAGCTCAGGGCAAAGCTGCCGAGCCTCGTCGGACAGTCGCTGGAGGGCCGCCCTGTGGCCTATGCCGACGACTTCACCTACCACGACCCGGTGGATGGCTCGACCAGCGGCAAGCAGGGGGTGCGGATCGGCTTCGCCGATGGCAGCCGCATCGTCGTCCGGCTCAGTGGAACCGGGACGGTCGGCGCCACGTTGCGTTTGTACCTTGAACGGTATGAGCCGCCGCATGGACAGCACGATCTCGATACCCAGTCCGCACTTTCGCCCCTTATCTCCATCGCCGACAGCGTTGCTGGCATCAAGGCCCGCACCGGCCGCGACGCGCCCAGCGTTATCACTTGAAGGCCCGGTAGCAGTGAAACCAGTGTTGGTGCCGGGCGCTGGCAGCCCGGAGAGGCTTGGCGCGACCATTACCGCCGAGGGCGTGAACTTCGCCGTCTATTCCGAGGCGGCGACGGTGATCTGGGTATCGATCTATGACGAGCTCGACCAGGAGACGGCGCGCATCGCGCTGGACGGGCACGAGGACCACATCTGGTTCGGGCTGATCAGCAATATCGGGGCGGGGGCCAAATACGGCCTGCGCGCTGATGGCCGCTACGACCCGGACCAGGGCTATTTCTTCGATCCCAACAAGCTGCTGGTCGACCCCTATGCGCGACGGCTCGACCGCACCTTTGTGCGCTCGCCGCGGCTGCGGCTCAATCGCGACGAGGCTGTCGACACGGCGCCGCTGATCCCCAAGGCCATCGTGCTCGCCGCCGACAACAAGAACGCGGCGCCGCGCCGCAAGACGCCGGGGCTGTTCTACGAGCTCAACGTGCGTGGCTACACCATGCGCCACCCGTCGGTGCAGGGGCCGTTGCGCGGCACGCTGGCCGGGCTCACTACCAAGCGGGTGGTGGATCACCTGCGCTATCTCGGGGTCGATACGGTCGAGCTCATGCCGATCGCGGCCTTCATCGACGATGGCCATCTGCCAGCCATGGGGCTCACCAACGCCTGGGGCTACAACCCGGTCAGCTATTTCGCCGTCGATCCCAGGCTGGCGCCGCGCGGACCGCAGGAATTGCGCAACATGACCGATGTCTACCGCAAGGCGGGCATCTCGGTGATCCTCGACGTGGTCTACAACCATACCGGCGAGGGCGACGCCAACGGGCCGATGCTGAGCCTGATGGGGCTCGACGCGATGACCTACTACCGGTTCGTCGATGTCGGCGGCAAGAAGGTGCTGGTCAACGATGCCGGCACCGGCAACACGTTGCGCGCCGACCACCCGGCGACGCAGCGGCTGATCATCGAGAGCCTGCGCTACTGGGTGGAGGAGATGGGCGTTTCCGGCTTCCGCTTCGACCTCGCCCCGATCCTCGGACGCGAGCCGGGGTTCAACCCGAACGCCCTGATGTTGCAGCTGATCAAGGCCGATCCGGTGCTGAGCAAGTCGATCCTCGTGGCCGAGCCGTGGGACCCGGGTCCGGGAGGCTACCAGCTCGGCCAGTTCGGCAAGGAATTCCGCGAGTGGAACGACACCTATCGTGACGATGTCCGCTCGTTCTGGCGCGGCGACCAGGGCAAGATCGGGGCCCTGGCGGGCAAGGTTGCGGGCTCGGCCGAGATCTTCGATTTCGCCGGCCGGAAGCCCAGCGCCGGCGTCAACATGCTGGCGGTGCATGACGGCTTCACTTTGGCCGACCTCGTCTCCTACCTCGACAAGCACAATGAGGCCAACGGCGAGGGCAACCGCGACGGGCACAACAACAACCACTCGTGGAACTGCGGCGTCGAAGGCCCGACCGACGATGAGAAGATCAAGGCGGCCCGCCGCCGCGACGTGCGGGCGCTGCTGGCGACGCTGTTCCTGAGCCGCGGCCTGCCGCTGCTGCAGCAGGGCGACGAGT
>JAEUMC010000755.1 GCA_016793415.1 Devosia sp.
CGAACATTTCGGTGAGCCAGGTGAGTTTGGCCAGCGGCGCAGGCGAGACCAGCAGCACTTCGGGGGCGAGGCCTTCGGGGCCGGTCGCGGAGCGGCGCACGAGGTCGGCGAGTTTGCCGGCGCCATCGGCGATGTCGCCGGCGGTCATCGACAGCCGCGCCTTCAGGTCGTTGGTGCCCAGCATGATGATCACCAGGTCGAGCGGCATATGGGTGATCAACGACACCGGCAGGTAGCGCTCGCCATTGCGGATTTCGCCCTCGATCGGGTCGTCGACGCAGGTGGTGCGGCCGTTGAGCCCCTCTTCGAAGACGTTCACTCCGGCGCCGAGCGCTGCCTGCATGATGCGGGGCCAGCGCTGGGTAACACCGAAGCGGCCGCCGGCACCACGATACGGCTGGGGCACGGCGCCCCAGGTGTTGGAATCGCCATAAGCCAGCACCGACAGCGGTGCGGACGCCTGATCTGCCATTCGATCCTCCCTTTTGCGCAATCGGTACGGTTCGAAGGCGGGATCGGTCAACGAATAATTGGTCTGACCAAATAGCCAGAACTGGCTTGCGCCCGAAAAACGGACGCGATATGAGCTTGGATAATTGGACTGACCAATTGTCCAATACAAGGGAGAGAGAACATGCGACTGAAGAGTCTGCGCCTGGCCGCCATGGCCGGGCTGACGGCGGCGCTTATGTCGGGCGCCGCCTTCGCCGAGGATTTTCACGGCTTCGATCCGGCCAATTTCGATGGCAACATGGTGAGCGCCGAGCAGCTCGCCGCCATGGTGGTCGACGCGATTGCCGCCAATGCGCCGCGCAATGGCCAGAAGCTGACCATCGGCTTTGCCAACCTGCAGCGCGACATCTCGTTCTGCCTCAAGGTGGAGCAGGGCATCGTCGCCAATGCCGAAGCGGCGGGCATCGACCTGCAGATCACCGACAACCGGCTCGATGGCGCCACCGCGCTCGCCAATGCCGAGAGCTTCCTGCAGCGCAATGTCGACTTCGTCATCGAATTCCAGACCGATGCGAATTTCGGCGCGACGATCATGCAGAAGATGAACGACGCCAATACCAAGGTGATCGCCATCGACATCCCGATGCCGGGCGCCACCTTCTTCGGCGCCAACAATCCGAAATCGGGCTTCATGGGCGGCGCCTATCTCGGGCAGGCGGCGATCCAGAAGTTCGGCGCCGACAAGGTAAAGACCGGTTTCCTGGTGGTCGGCGAACTGCCGCAGTCGGGCGCCGTGCCGGCGATGCGCACCAACGGCCAGGTGGCCGGCTTCAAGGGGGCGGTCGGCGAGTTCCCCGACGCGCAGGTCATCAAGATCGACACCAAGAACACGCTCGAAGAGAGCTTCACCCAGATGAACAACGTCATCGGGCGCATTCCCGAAGGCGTGCCGATCATGGTGACAGCGATCAACGACCAGGCGGCGACCGGCATGCTGCGCGCCGTCAAGCAGGCGGGCCGCGAGGCCGACCTGATCGTCGTCGGCATGGGCGCCGACGAAATCCAGACGCTGCTCGACGAGCCGGCTTTCGTCGCCTCGGTGGGCTACTTCCCCGAGCGCTACGGCAATTTCCTCGTGCCGCTGGCCCTGATGGAACTCGCCGGCAAGGAGGTTCCGGATACCGTGCTGATGACCCACTACATGGTCACCGACGGCAATGTCTGCGAGTTCTACAAGGACTTTGCCTGCTCGGCGACGCCGGACGCGATCACCTTCACGCTGCCCGAGGACGCCTACAAGGCGCACCTCGAAGAGATCCGCAAGCTCCCCGAGCTGCAGGACTCCTTGAACCTGATCCCGACCAACTGACCCTGACCCGGGACGGTGGCATCGGCCACCGTCCCAATCATCTCCGGCAGGTTATCGCATGTCCAGCACACCTCGGCTTTCGATGCGCGGCATCGGCAAGGCCTTCGGCGGCGTCCCCGTGCTCACCGATGTCGAGCTCAGGCTCGAAGCGGGCGAAGTCGTGGCGCTGCTCGGCTCGAACGGCGCCGGCAAATCGACGTTGGTGAAGATCCTCACCGGGCTCTACAGCCGCGATGCCGGGATCGTTGAAGTCGACGGGCAGGCGGT
Organism: Devosia sp.; assembly: GCA_016793415.1. GTDB lineage: Bacteria > Pseudomonadota > Alphaproteobacteria > Rhizobiales > Devosiaceae > Devosia_A. Next base: position 2,090 of record JAEUMC010000755.1, read on the forward strand.
GGTGTTCGGTAAGCCCGCCGATGCGATCGCCGCCGGCGTGAAGCTGCTGCCGCAGGAAATCTCGGTCATGCCCGACCTCAGCGTCGGCGAGAATATCCTGCTCGGCGACCTGCCGATGAAGCCGGGCTTCGGCTTCAAACAGGTCGACTACAAGACCATCCATATCCGCGCCACGGAACTGCTCGGGCAACTGGGCTTCGAGGCGCTCGATACGCACCAGGACGTGAAGCGCCTGTCGGTGGCGGAACAGCGCATCGTCGAGATCGCCCGCGCCATTGCCGGGCAGGCCCGCATCCTGATCATGGACGAGCCGACCGCCGCGCTCACCGAGCAGGAGGCGGAACTGCTGTTCGCCATCATCCGCCGGCTGAAACAGCAGAAGGTCTCGGTGGTCTACATCTCGCATTACATGAGCGAGGTGTTCGAAATCTCCGACCGCATCGTGGTGCTGCGTGACGGCCGCAACGCCGGCGATTTCGTCACGGCCGAGACCAGCAAGGCCGAAGTACTGGCCGCCATGCTCGGCGCCACTGCCGGCGACCTCTACCCGACGGAGGCGCCGCCGGCGCCGGGCACCGAGGTGCTCGAGGTCAAGGGGTTCGGGGTGCGCGGCAAGCTCAGCGACATCGGCTTTTCCGTGCGCT
>JAEUMC010000776.1 GCA_016793415.1 Devosia sp.
GCCCAGCGCCTCCGCCGCTTCCACCGTCAGCCCGCCGAGAACGGTCTCGGCAGCGCGGATCGGCGGCAACAGCCCGCGATCGATATCGAAGAGCTCGATCAGTTCGGCCGACCAGTCGCGCGTGCCGATATCCATCAGCCCGGTGGTACTGGCGCAACTCGGATCGGTCACCGCTACCCCGGTGAGCCGCAGTGCCAGGTAATCCTTCGAGCCCGGCAGCACCCATTCGCCGCCCTTGGGTCCGAGCGCCAGCAGCTTGAATGCCGTCATCAGCGGCCGCGGCGCATTGCCGAGGATCGCTGTGGCGTCGGCGGCCTCGAGCCGCCCTGCCACCGCTTCGAACGCCTCGGTGCCGACCGGATCGGAATAAAGCGCTGCCTCGCGCGTCGGCTTGCCGTCCGCGTCGACGGTGATCAGGTTCTCCATCATCCCGGTGAGCGAGATCGCCGCGACCCCATCGAGCGGCAGCTTGCCCACCGCCTCCACGGTCGCCTGCCACCAGTCCTCCGGTGCCCGCCGATGCGGCGCGCTCGCGGGCGGGTAGCCCGCATCGGTGGTCGCGATCACCGCGCCATCGTCGGCAAACACCGTCGCCTTCAGTGCCGAGCTGCCGCAATCGAGAACGAGGATACTCACTTCGCCCTCCCCACCCGGCGCAGCAGCACCGCGACGAGGATGATGACGCCGGTCATGATCTTCTGCACGAACGGCTCGACCCCGACGATGGTCATGCCGTTGACCATCACCCCGGTAATGGCGACGCCGAGCAGCGTTCCCGCCACTGTCGGCGCGCCGGTAGGTGACGCCGTCGTGCCGATGAACACCGCGGCGTAGGCCGGCAGCAGCAGCGGCTCGCCCATGGTGTGCTGCACGCTCCCCAGCCGCGAGGCCAGCAGCAACCCCGCCAGCGCCGACAGTCCGCCGGCAATGGCGAAGGTCACGATCACGTCGCGGACGATCGGCAGACCCGCGAGCCGCGCTGCCTGCGCATTGCCGCCAATGGCGCGCAACCGCCGGCCGAACTCGGTCTGCGTCAGGACGAACGCCGCGATCCCCAGCACCGCGACGATCCAGAAACCCAGCACCGGGATGCCGAAGACATCCCCCCGCGCCAGTGACTTGAACCCATCGGGCACCGACTGGAACAGGCTTTGCCCGCCGCTCAGTCCGAAGGCAAAGCCGGAGAGGATCGTCCCCAGCGCCAGCGTCGCGACGAATGACGGGATGCCGAACCGCGCCACCAGCACGCCGTTGGCCGCGCCGCCCACGATCCCCACCAGCAGTGCCGCCGGCACGGCGAGCCACACGTCATAGCCCTGCCCGAACAGCACGAAGCAGATCACCGCTGCCAGCGAGGCCGAGAACCCGACCGAGAGGTCAAACTCGGAAATGGTCATCACCAGCGTCGCCGCCGTCGCCACGATGGCGAGCGTCGCCATCTGCTGCACGAGATTGAACACATTGGCCGGCGAGGCGAACGCCGCCGGCGCCGCGATCGAGAAACCGATGCACAGCAGCACGAAGGCGATCAGCGTGCCGAAGCGATTGAGATTGGTGCGGGTCACGCCGCCTCCCGAGACTGCGCGGCCGCCGACAGCGCCTCGGCGCTCGCCTCCGCGCGGGTGAAAATTCTGACGATGCCGCCCTGCCGGAACACCGCGATACGGTCGCCCAGCTCCAGCGCTTCGTCGCGATCCGACGTCGAGACCAATACGGCGTTGCCGTCGGCGGCAATCGCCCGGATGATGTCCTTGATCGTCGCCTTGGCCATCACGTCGACGCCTTCGGTCGGCTCGTCGAGCAGCATCACCCGGGAGTGCCGGTTGGCCCAGCGCGAGAAGATCAGTTTTTGCTGGTTGCCGCCCGACAGGGTGCGCGCCAGTTGCTTCGGATCGCGATAGCTGAGCGAGACCCGTTCAGCCGCGACGAGGAACTCCGCCCGCTCGGACTTCACGTCCGGCACCGGCAGTCCGCGCAATCGGCGATAGCCTGAGAGCAACGGCAGCGTCTTGTTGAAGACGAGGTCTTCACTGAGGAACAACCCGCTGCGGTGCCGATCCGCCGGAACGCATGAGACCCCTTGCGCGATCGCCTGGCGCGGCGAGCGCGGCGCGTAATCGGCGCCAGCGAGCCGCATCCTCCCGACCCAGGGGATCGCCCCCCAGATGGCATTGAGCAGGCTCGAGCGTCCGGACCCGGCGAGCCCATAGAGTGCGATCACCTCGCCGGCATGCACGGCAAGCTCTGCTGGCCGGGTCAGGTCACCCGCCGTGACGCCATCGATCTCGATGATCTTGGGCGCGCTGGTGTCGGTCTGCCTGGTCGAGCGCTCCGAGGTGCTGCCGCCCATTGCCGCGATCATCGCTTCGGGCTTCACTTCCCCTTCGGCGAACTGCGCAACGATCCGTCCATCGCGGATCACCACCGCCCGGTTACAGAAATCGGCGATCTCGTCGAGCCGGTGGCTGACGAGGATGATCGAGGTGCCGCGTTCGCGCGTCCGCCGCAGCACCTGGTAGAACCGCTCGGCATCTTCCGCCGGCAGCGCGGCGGTCGGCTCGTCGAGGATCAGCAGCCGGCCTTTGTCCGCCACCGCTCGCAGCAGCCGCACGAACTGCCGTTCGGCCGGCGGCAGGAACATCGTGGGCATATCGAGGTCGAGTTCCGGCGCGATATCGGCCGCCACCTCGGCGATCGCCGCGCGCATCGCCTTGCGGTCGATCCGCCCGAAGCGTCGCGGATAGGCGCGGCCGAGATAGCAGTTCTCCACCGTATCGAAACCCGGCACCAGCGGCGCATCCTGGTGGATCACCCGGATCCCGGCGGCATAGGCATCATGCGCCGAGTGGAACTGCACCGGTTTGCCGTCGATGCGGATCTCCCCGGCATCGGGTCGATCGGCACCGGCGATGATCTTGATCAGGGTGGACTTGCCGGCACCGTTCGGCCCGACGAGCCCGAGCACCTCGCCCTCGGAAAGGGCGAGGCTCACGTCCCCGAGCGCATGGGTCGCGCCGAAGCGCCGGCTGATCCCGGAGAGGTCGAGCAACGTCAGGGACAGGTGACGCCGAGGCTCTCGCGGGTGATCAGTTCCACCGGCGCGTAGAGTTCGTCGGCCTTGGCGCTGCCGCCGGCGAGGATGGTGTTGAGCTCACCCGCCGCGATATTGGCCATTTCGCCGAAACCCTGGCGGACGGTGCCGACATAGGCGCCGCAGGCCTTGATCAACTCGATCGCCTGCGGGTTGCCGTCGATGCCGGCGATGACGATGCCCTTGCGGCCAGCCGCTTCGATAGCGAGGTTGGCGCCGATCCCCGGCTCGTCCCAGGCCGCCCACACCGCGTTGATGGCGCCATCACCCGGGTTGGCCAGCAGCATCGCATCCATGGCGGCGCGGCTGTCATCCACCTGGCCCGGCACCGCCACATAATGATCGGCCACCTGCTTGATCTCGGGGTTGGCCTTCAGCGCCGCATCGAGCGCCAGCTCGCGCTGGTGCACACCCGGATGCGCCGAATAGAAGAAGCGCACGATGTTGCCCTTGTTGCCGATCTGGTCGAACAGGAACTTGGTCATCGTCTCGCCGAGCACGTAGTTGTCGGAGGTGACGTTCAAAACGGTCGAGGCATTCTTGGCGCCGTCGATGGTGATGACCGGCACCCCGGCCGCCTTGGCCTTGTCGACCTGATCCTGGATCTGTGCCGGATCGACCGACACCAGCACGATGGCGTTGGCGCCGCTGGTGGTGGCGTCTTCGACGCGGCTGGCGAAAGCCGCCATGTCGCCGGCGGTGTCCACCACGTCAACGGTCCACTGGTACTCGGCTGCCTTGGCCTTGAACGCGTCGATCATCTCGCCGGTCGCGATCGCCGCGAGGAACGGCGTGATCACCGAAACTTTCTCGCCGGCGGCCAGAGCCCCCTGGGAGACGCCGAGCGCCAGGATGGACGCGAGCCCGAGGGCTGCGATGGATTTATGCATGGGATTGTCCTCCGAGAATTCCGCGCGACCATATCGGCGCCGCATGAGGCCGCAAAGCCCTTCCAACGGTGAATCCGTCAGTTGAGCCCGTAGCTGTCGAACTGCCGCCAGGTCTCGGTGAGTTCGATCACCTGCCGGCTGGCCCGCGCCTCATCGATCTTGATTGCGGTCATCCCCGCCACCAGCCCGTCGATGATCGACACGGGCAGCGGCACACCATCGGTGAGATGGGCGAAAATGTCGGCGACCATCTGCTCGTCGGCGCCGTAATGCACCGAGCTGTCCTTGATCTCGTAGCGCTTGTCGACCAGCCGCTCGCCGGTGCGCGCGTCGTGCATGCGGTAGAAGTTGCGCACGAAATCGCCCTCCGCCATGCCATGCGTGCCGATCACGGTGAAATGCCGGTACTCGTCCGGGACGTTCAGGTTGGTGTGGAAGCAGAGGTTCTCGCCGCCGGAATATTCGACCAGCGCCGTCTGGTAGTCGATGATGTCGCCATCGCCATCCCACACCCGGCTGTCGCTTTCCCAGCCGCCGGGTTTCTTGAAATAGACGTCGAGATCGTTGATCCCGGCTTTGGTCGGCATGTTCTCGGGCACGAACGTCTTCCGCCCGCCAAAGCTCGCCACCCGCACCGGCCGGTTGCCCACCAGCCCCTGGTAAAGGTCGATGTCGTGGCAGCACTTTTCGAGGATGAAGCCGCCGGAATAGCTGCTGCGCCGCCGCCAGTCGCGCATGAAGAAGGCGCCGTGATAGGGCGCGATGTGCTCGCTGGCTTCGATCGAAGTGATCTTGCCCAGAGCCCCGGAGCGATAGCTCTGGACCAGGTCGCGATAGAGCGGCGCATAGCGCAGCACCAGTCCGATCATCACGTTGTCGGCGCCGCCGCTCTGCCTGAGGAGTTCGAGCAGGGCGTAGGTGTCCTGTTCGGTAGTGACCACCGGCTTCTCGGTGAAGACTTTCAGCCCGGCCTCGAGCCCGATGCGGATGTGGCTGAGATGCATGTGGTTGGGCGAGCCGACCATCAGCAGATCGAGCTTTTCGGCCTTGAGCAGCGCCTCGGGTGTTTCGTACGCCGGCCCCGCGTCGATCCCTGCACCGGTCAGCTCCGGCATCCCGTACGGTGTCGGATCGACATAGCCGCAGAGCGTCGCGCCCGGTACCTGCTGCACCGCGATCCGTGCCAGGTACGCTACCCGGGCGCCGAGCCCGACAATTCCGATCTTCACGTCAAACGTCTCCACGAGGCGGCGTGCAAACTAGGCAATCGCCGCCCGGTTGAGAAGTCACCTGAAGGTCCATCGGACGGCTGAGCCCATTCGACGCAGCGATCGCTGCTGCCGATGCGCTATCCTGTCTGTTCGCCCTGTCCTTCCCACCCTCGCTGGGTGGCAAAATCATGCTCCGCCACAAGCAACGTTCCATATAGCGGAACGCAAGTCAGCGACCGAACATTAAGTTGCGGCTCGTTTTGACGCTGAAACGGGAAGCTACTTGCCACACGCCCACATCCTATGCAGACTATCGGCATGCAAAAAGAGTTTGCATTCCACATTGTGGGATACGTCGGCAGCACAAGCGCGGGGCACTGCCGGCCGAGCAGGGGGTCAGATGTGGAAGCGCCGCGCGACGCGAGAAATTTCAGGGACAATCGGAAGGGACGATTCAACATGCAGACTAAGGGAAAGTTCGGCCAGCGCCTCGGCGCCATTGCCGCGGCCGCCATCATGCTGGCAGCCTTTGGCGGCGCCGAAGCCATGGCCGCTTCGCCGCGCGCCGCCGAGAACAAGGTGGTGCTGATCGCCCGCCAGGATCCGGGGACGCTCGACTACGTCACCAGTGGTCTCACCGCGCTGCGCCTGTGGATCCCGGCCAACGTCGTCGAGCCGCTGGTCTATTTCAACAAGGATGGCTCGGTTGAGCCCGGCGTCGCCGAGTCCTGGACCATTTC
>JAEUMC010000811.1 GCA_016793415.1 Devosia sp.
AGACCGAGACGGCGCAACTCGAGGGCTACAATATCGGCGCCGTGGTGCCCGATCTCGCTGTGGCGGACTAGCCGTGTCGGGGACCCTGGTGATCATCGACCTGCTCGGGGGTGTGGCGCTGCTGCTGTGGGGCGTGCGCATGGTCAAGACCGGGATCATGCGCGCCTGGGGCGATAGCCTCACAGCGTTCCTCGAGCAACGGCTGTCGAACCGGCTGACCGCCTTCGCGGGTGGCATGGTCGCCACCGCCATCCTCGGCAGCGCCACGGCGATGGCGCTGATCGTCGCCGGGCTGGCAGGCAGCGGCGCGGTCAGCGCCAGCACGGGTCTCGCCGTGCTGCTTGGCGCCGATGTCGGCTCGGCGCTGATCTCCGCCCTCCTCGCCTCCGGCTCGTCGAGCGCCGCCGCGAGTGCACCGATCCTGCTGTTCGTCGGCTACGCCACGTTCAGCATCGCCACCGAGTTCCGGCCGAGGAATGTGGGGCGCGTGCTGCTGGGGCTCGGGCTGATGCTGTTCGCCCTGAAGCTGGTGGTCGGGGCCACGGCGCCGCTGCGCGAAGCCAGCCTGTTCCACGAGGCCCTGGCGGCGATCAGCGCCGAGCCGGTGCTGGGCTTCCTCGTCGGCGCAATCCTCGCCTGGCTCTGCCACTCGACGCTCGCGGTGGTGCTGCTGATCTCGTCCTTCGTGCTCAGCGGCAGCCTCGACATGGCGGGCGCCCTGCCGTTCATTCTCGGGCTCAACTTCGGCGGCGGGCTGCCGGCCATCACCGCGACGCTCGATCAACCCGCCGCGGCCCGCCGGTTGCCGCTCGCCAACATGGCTTGCCGCGGCGTGCTGGCCCTCGCCGGGCTGGCGTCGGCCGGACCGCTGATCGGGCTGTTCGCCATGCTGCCGGTTGACGATCTGCATGCCGTCGCGACCGTCCATGCAGCCTTCAATATCGCCGCGGCTGCGATCTTCCTGCCGCTGGCGCCGCTGGTGGTGAAGCTGGTCAGTGCCCTCGCCAGGGATCCGGACCAGCCGGACGACGCTTTGGCGGCGCCGCGCTATCTCGATCGGGCGGCGCTCGCGACGCCGGCCATCGCGCTCTCCAACGCAGCGATGGAAACGGTGCGGATGAGCGAGCTGCTGGACCGGATGTTCACCACCACGCTCAAGGTGCTGCAGTCTCGCAAGCTCGAAGTGCTCAAGGAGATCGGGCCGATCGATGCCCGGCTCGGCACCTACCTGAACTCGGTGCACGCCTATGTGGGCGAACTTACGCAGGGCGAGCTGTCGAAAGAGGACGCCCGTCGCGCTTTCGAGATCCTGCTCTATGCCAGCAACCTCGAGCATGCCGGCGACGTGATCAAGCTCAACCTGGCCGATCGCATCCGAAGCAAGGTCAGGCAGAACGTCGAGTTCAGCGACGATCAAAATGCGGCCCTGGCGTCGCTCTCGGATCTGGTCGCCGGATCGCTGCGGCTTGTTCCCGGTGCGGTGACCTCGCGCGATGTCACTGCCGCCGCGCGCCTCGCCGCGCAGAAGGACGCCTTCCGTCGGCTCGAAGACCAGATCATCGGTGATCATCTGAACGGGGAGGGCACGGGACCGCGGGTCTCGCTGCGGACCAGCGCGCTGTTCATCGACATCGCGCGCGACCTGCATCGCATTAATTCGCACGTCGCTGCCGCCGGCTACCCGCTCATCGACGCCGCCGGACTGCTGCACAAGACCCGCTTGCGCGACGGCGTGCGAGGCGGGTAGCGCCGCTTCACGCCGCCACGGGTCACTTTCCGCCGCGATCGAGATAGTCGTTTATGGCATCGCCCATGAGGTTGAGCCCGAGGATCACCCCGGACACGGCGAGACCGACAATAGCCGCAAACAGCGGTTGTATGGCGAGATAGCCCTGGGCCTCGCGGAGCATCGAGCCAAAGGATGGCGCCGGGGGCTGCACACCCATGCCGAGAAAGCTGAGCGAAGCTTCCCAAAGCACAGCCTGAGCGCCATCGAAACTAGCGATGACGATCAGCGGCCCGACCATGTTGGGCAGCACCTCGCTCCACAGGATACGCAGTTCGCCCGCCCCGAGCCCGCGCGCCGCCTGGATGAACTCGCGGTCGCGCAACTGTATCGCCACGCTTCGCGACACCCGCGCAAAGTCGGGAACCGCCGCCATCCCGACCGCAATCATGGCATTGGTAAGCGAGGGATCGAACAGGGCCACGATGACGATGGCGACGAGGATCGTCGGAAAGCCTTGCAGCACTTCGACGAGGCGGGACACGACGAGGTCGAGCCATCCGCCGAGGCCACCCGCGAGGAGGCCCAGCGCCGTGCCGAATACCCCGCCGATCAGGACGACGATGATGAAGGCCTGCGCCGCGACCTGAGCGGAGCCCAGCAGGCGGCTCAGCACGTCGCGTCCGAGCGGATCGGTGCCCAGCCAGTAGGTGGCGCTCGGCCCCTGCAACGCTGCCGACAGATTTGTGTCCGTCATCGAGTGTGGCGCAAGCCAGGGGCCGAATATCGCTGCAAGCATGAATACCCCCACCAGCACCACAGCAAGCGGCGACCGGCGCAGCAGGAAGCCGAACAGGTGTTGCCGGTGCGGGTTTGACGGCGTTGCCAGGGGAGTATCGGTCATCTGGCGCGCACCCGGGGATCGATCAGGGCGTAGGCAAGGTCGATCGCCAAGTTGACGACGACATAGCCAGTGGCGGCGAGCAGCACGACGCCCTGCACCACCGGATAGTCGCGATTGAGCACGGCGTTGAGGCCGAGACGCCCCAGGCCAGGAATGGAGAAGATCAGCTCCACCACGACGGCGCCGGAGATCAGCACGCCGAGCTGCAGCCCGATATAGGTGATGGTGGTGACGAGCGTGTTGGGCGCGACGTGGCGCAGCAGGATCGCCGCAGGCGCCACGCCCTTGGCCCGCGCCGTGTCGATGTAGTCCTCGCGTAGCACGCTGATCGCCGTCACCCGGACGAACCGTACCAGCGAGGGAATGAGGTAGACGGCGAGTGTGGTCACCGGCAGCACCAGCGAGCGGATATTGCCCAGCAGGTCGCGGCCGGGGGGGACATAGCCGCCTGACGGCAGCAGCCTGAATGTCACAGAAAACAGCACGATCAGCATCAGCCCCACCCAGAATCCGGGCACGGAAATGCCGATGGTGATGAGGCTCGACATCGGCCTGCTCCACCAACTGTTGCGGTTCTGCGCCAGCAGCAGGCCGAGGGGAATGGCAACGGCGACGGCCACCGCGAGGCTGGCGAGCGCGAGCTGCAGGGTCGGAAAGGCCGCCACAGCGAGGAGATCGAGCACGGGCTTGAAGCTCACGCTGGAGGTTCCGAGATTGCCTGCCAGGGTTTCGCGTATCCACAGGCCGTAGCGGACCGGCAGCGGCTGATCGAGTCCAAGCTGGCGGGTCACAGCCTCGATGCGTTCGGGCGTCGCCATATTGCCGAGCAGTACGGCAGCCGGATTGCCAGGGGCCAGCGCGGTGGCAAAGAATGCGAGGCCGGTCACGCAGAACAGCGTGATGAGCCCTCCGAACACCCGGCCCAGCAGATATCTGATCATGGCTGCTCCCGAATGCCGGTGGCAGAATGACTGCCACCGGCCCGTTTCTTCGCGCTTCAGGCCGCGGGTGAGATTGCGGTGTAGTCGTCGATGCCGCTCGGGCCAATAACCAGCGCCTTGGCCGCTTCGGTGCCGAGGAAGAAGAGTGGCAGGTGGTTGACGGTGATCTGCGGCATTTCGTCGAGGATCAGCGTCTGCAGCTGCTGGTAGAGCTCGATCCGCTTGGCAGGCGCTATCTCGGACCCGGCCGCGGCAACGAGTTCCGCATACCCCGCCGGATTCCAC
>JAEUMC010000883.1 GCA_016793415.1 Devosia sp.
GTCAACGTGCTGCACGCCTATGGCTGGGGCGGTGGTTTCGTCTTCATCATGTTCATCGGCGTGACGCTATGGCGCTGTGCCACCTTCATCGCGCGCCCTGGCCCCAACCGGCTGCCTCTGATCCCGCTGGTGGCGGTGTTCGTGCCGCTCGCTGGCGAGGCAGCAATCATCGATATCGACCATTGGCGGCATTTCTTCCTCGTTGCCGGGCTGATCTGGGGCGTCACCGCTGCCTACCGGCAGGTCGACCGGCGATTTGGCTTGGCGGCGCCGGTTCCGTGAGCGCATGATCCCCGATGTGACAGCGGGGGCATGCCGTGGAACCACAGAACAGCTCGATGCAGGCGGTGCTCGCCTCGACCGACGACCTGGCCAAGGTGCGCTACGACACCGGAGACGTGCTGATCGAGGAGGGGCCGAGTAGCGGCGTGCTCTACATTCTGGTTGACGGCGCCGTCGAGGTGCTGCGCGGCGACGTACGGGTGTCGCTGGTCGATGAACCCGGCGCGGTGTTCGGCGAAATCTCCGCCCTGCTGGGGCGCCCGCACAGCGCCACGGTGCGCGCCATCGAGCCGGTGACCGTTCACCGCATCGACGATGCCGAGAGTTTTCTGCAGCTCAGGCCCGAAATCGTCTTCCATGTCGCCCGCATCCTCGCGAGCCGACTGATCGACGCCACCACCTATCTCGCTGATCTCAAGCACCAGTTCGCCGATCGCAACGACCATCTCGGCATGGTCGACGAAGTGCTGGAAGCGCTGGTGAACCAGCAATTGCCGGCCCAGGCGACTGCACCGCTCACCGGCGACGGCAAGTCCGACCCACGGCTCTAGCTATTCTACGCCGGCATCGGCGCACGCGGCAGCCAGGCCGGCCACGCGAACATCTCTTCGGGCCGGCCGCCATTGCCCCAATCGAGCGTTCCCGCTCCTTCGAACGAAAACCACGCGGCTTGTTTCAACTCGGTATCGACCACGATATGGGTTGGGACCTCCCCCACCTGCCGGCCGGGGTTGAAGATCCAGGTGTCGCCGAGCCGCGCCGCCCACGAGCCGCCCCGTGCGAACGGCGCCTCATGCACGTGACCGCTGAACACCAGCTGCGGCTGGTACTGCGTAATCCAGTTCGCCAGTTCCAGGTCGCCATAGTGCCGCGAGCCCGACCAACTGACCGGCGCCTCAGCCGGTGGCGCGTGATAGACCCAGAACCAGCTACGACCCCGCGTCGCCGCCGCCTCCGCCAGTTGCCGGGCGATGGCATGCCTCGCAATCTCGCCATCCCACCACGGGCAGACGGTGATTGTGTCCTCGCCGATGGCAAAGGTCTCGTTGTCGGCATGGGCCCCCTGCCCGCGCGCATAGGGGACCCAGCGCGCATAGCGCTCGCCGGTCGAATAGGCGTGGTTGAGGTCGTGGTTGCCCGAGCAGACCACCAGCGGCACGATGGCGCGCAGGCGCTCGAGATATTTCAGCACCACCACCATTTGCGCGCTGGTGGTCACGAAGGAGTTCCCGTCGAGCAAGTCTCCAGCGATGATCAGCAAATCATAGCGACCGGCAGTCGAGACGAGCCAATCGAACTGCGGCAGGTTGTAGTGTAGATCGGCGACGGCAAGGATGCGCATGGCGCCCTCCCCCGGCCGTCAGCGGCTCAGATACTTTCGCGCCATTGTTGCGGTGTCCAGTGCAAACCGCTCGGCGTGCGACCTGGCGAGATCGGTTTCGCCGTGCGACCCGATCCAGGCGAGCAACGCCATGCGCCGCAGCAGGATCAGGGTATCGATCATCCTCAGATCTTCAGGCTTCAGCGGCCGGACTTCCATATAGGCGCCGAGCCACGAACGGATCAGCGCCGGCACCTGCGGCGAGGTTTCGATGAACGACAGGCTGGCCGCGAGGTCATAGAGGAACCAGCCATAGCCGGAATCGTCGAAATCGAGCAGCACGGTGTGCTCGCCGTCGACCAGCAGGTTGGCGAGGCGCATATCGGCGTGAATCAGCCCGAAGCGATCGATATCGGTGCCATAGGCGCGCAGATCGGCGCGCAACGCCGCATCGAGTTCGCTCAGCGTCGCCAGAGTGTCGCCTTCGACATTCGGCGCCTTGCGCCAATCCCCCCACAGACCCGAGGCCTCGAGAATGCCGACAGCGTCCCAGATCGGACGGACGAATTTTTCGGGCTGCTGCCAACTCGCGATGTGATTGTGCAGCGTTGCCGCATAGCGCCCGAGCGTCGCGAACAGCGGTACGAGGTCGGCATCCGGCTGCGGCTCGCTGCCGTTCTCGAAGGCGAACAGCGCAGCGAAGCGATCCGGCGCCACCTCCTGGACGATCTCGCCGTCGGCGCCGGGGATCGGACGCGGCACCGGGATCTCGGTGTCGTCGGTGATAGCCTCGAGCCAGGCGAGCTCGCTGCCGATCGCCGTCTTCGACTGATAGCGCGGCCGGTGCAGGCGCAGCACGTGGCGCGAGCCGTTGGCACCGTCGATGCGGAAGGTGTGATTCTCGGAAAGGTTGATCAGAACCGGTGTGCCACCTGCAGCCGCCGGCCAGCGCTCGAGGCTGCCGGCAACCAGCGACAATTCCTCCGGGAGCGGATCGCTGGGGGCAATATCCAATCCGCTATCCTCTAGGCTTTGGAAGAAATGGTCGGAGTGGCCGGATTTGAACCGACGACCCTTTGTCCCCCAGACAAATGCGCTACCAGGCTGCGCTACACCCCGACTGGAGCGGAGGCCTACAGAAACCAGCGTTTTGAGGCAAGAGGCATTTTTGCGGCAAGCTGAACGAAACGCGCGGCAACGATCTGGAAGTCCCGCTGCTCCGCGGATGGAAAGCGCCAATTCTATCGTGTATGGCCAACTATCGGGAGACAGCGATGGACGATCCGGATCTTGAGCGAGCGCTTGCCGACGCGCTGCAAGCCCACCAGGCCGGTGATTTGGATCGCGCCTCGGCAGGCTATGACGCCGTCATCAAGATAGATCCGACGAACGGCCGCGCGCTGTTTCTTCGAGGAACGCTGTGTCTGCAGCGTGGCGACAACGAGCGCGCCGCCAACCTACTGCAACAAGCAGCTGCGGTACGTCAGGACGATGCAGCGGTTCGCAACAACTACGGACTTGCACTCCTGAACCTGGGACGCATCGATCAGGCCGTCGAAGCGTTCCGCAGCGCCACCAGACTTGGCCCCCGGGGCGCCGATGGCTGGAGCAACCTGGGCAACGCCTTGCGGCGTCGCCAGAGCTACACTGAGGCCATCGACGCCTATCGCCGCGCTGTGGCGCTGGCGCCGGACCGTCCCGGGCTTCACAGCGCGCTCGGCGTGGCGCTTGGACACCAGGGCCGTTTCGATGACGCGCTAGAAAGCCATAGACAGGCCATCAAGCTCGCACCGAAGAAGGCGGACTATCGCAACAACCTGGCGTTGACGCTACGGCAGGCGGGCCGCGAGGAGGATGCCGAGAGGGCACTTCGCATCGCCATAGAGTTCTCACCGGAGGGCGCGGAGTATCATGCCGCGCTTGGCAACCTGCTGCGCAAGGCCGGCCGTACCGAAGAGGCCGTCGCGGCGTTGCGGGCAGCCCGGGAGCATGGATCGGAGGTGCCTGACCTCGAGCGACGCCTCCAGTTGCTGGCGAACTACGTCGATCGGACCGCCGACGTCGCGCTGTCTGATGCGCTCGCCGCAGCGGCCCGGATCAAGAGCGGGATCACCCCCTACTCCACCTTCGACAACATCCCTGCCCCCGAGCGAGCGCTGCGCATCGGCCTGGTGTCGGCGGATCTGCGGCAACATCCCGTGGGCAGATTCCTCACCTCTCCACTCGCGCACCTGGATCAATCCCGCTACCAGTTGTTCGCCTATTCGGGCCGCGAAGTGGCAGATGCCGTCAGTGACCGCCTGCGTTCGATCGTCCCGAATTGGCGGCCCACCACCGGGATGAGCGACCAGGCCCTTGCGGAGGCCATTCGTGCCGACCAGATCGATGTTCTGCTTGATCTCGGCGGCCCCACCTCCGGCGATCGCCTCGGGGTCTTTGCACGCCGTCCTGCGCCGGTCGCAGCCAGCTACCTCGGCTACTTCGCCACCACCGGGTTGGACACGATCGACTACGTTCTCGCCAACCGCTTCCTGATCCCCGACGCGGAAAGATCACAGTGGCTCGAATTGCCGTGGCACCTGCCGGGGACGCACCTTTGCTTCGAGGTCATCGGAGTGACACCAGACGTCACGCCACCTCCCTGCGCGAAGCGCGGTGTTTTCACCTTTGGAAGCTTCAACAATACGGCGAAACTGACCGGCAAGACCCTCGATGTATGGGGCGAGATCCTCAAGCGCGCGAGGTCGAGCCGGCTCGTGTTGCGGGGGCCCGTGGCTAATCCGCTCGCCGAGCAGGAGGTCCTCAAGCAGTTTGAAGC
>JAEUMC010000905.1 GCA_016793415.1 Devosia sp.
CCTCTCCTACGAGGTGCGCGGCGAGCGTGGCGCGGTGAACTATCGCGACAGCGTCGGCATCGGCATGTACCGCATCGATCTCCATCCCTCGACCGGCGGCGACAACTATATCGATGTGGCCTCGTGCCCGTTCGAGATCCCGCTCGGCGCGCTGCTGCCGCAGCGGGTCACCAACCTGATCCCGGCCGGCAAGACCATCGGCACCACCCACATCACCAATGGCTGCTACCGGCTGCACCCGGTGGAATGGAACATCGGCGAGGTGGCCGGACTGCTGGCCGCTTACTGCCTCAACCATGCCGTGACGCCGCACCAGGTGCAGGCCGACGACGCGCTGCTCAGCGACTTCCAGGCCCGGCTCTACGCCGAAGGCATCGAGACCCGCTGGCCCGACGTCAGGGGCTACTGAACCCCCGGGCGGCCTGGTACGGGCCGCGTCCACCCACCGGGCGACCAAAAGACAACGACCAACGACGACCAGAAGACGACGACAAAGGAGGAAACCATGAAACTGTTCGACCTGAGACTGGCGGCGCTGGCCGCCGGCATCGCCATCCCGATGGCGGCTGTCCCTGCCCTCGCCACTGATATCCGCATGGCGATCTGGAGCGCCAACGAGGCGCACCTGGCGTTGTTCAACGAAATTGCCGCCGCCTACACGGCTGCGCATCCGGATGTGAAGGTCAGCTTCGACTCGCTGCCGTTCGACGGCTACACGACGACGCTGACCACCCAGATCGCCGGCGGCAACGCGCCGGATCTCGCCTGGATTCTCGAGACTACGGCGGGCGACTTCGTCAGCTCTGGCGCGCTGTCGCCGCTGAAGGCAACGTTCGAAGCGGCGCCCGATTACAACCTTGCCGATGTGACCGAGAGCGCCCTGGCGCTGTGGACGGCCGGCGGCGAGATCTACGCCTATCCGTTCTCCACTTCGCCGTTCGGCATGTTCGTCAACAACGACGTGATCAAGGCGGCCGGGCAGGAGACGCCGGCCGAGCTGATCGCCAAGGGCGAATGGACCTGGGACAAGGCCGAGGCGATCAACACCGCCGTCGCCGCCGCCGGCAAGCAGGGGCTGATCGTCCGCGATTTCGACTACAAGGTATGGGACAACCTCGCCTCGATCTGGAATGCGTGGGGCGCTTCGCCGTGGAGCGCCGACGGCAAGACCTGCACGTTCACCGAGCAGCCGATGGTCGATGCGATGAGCTTCATCCACAAGGCGATCTTCTCCGACAAGGCGATCCCCGGCCCCGGCGTCACCGCCGACTTCTTTGCCGGCGACGCGGCGATGACCATCACGCAGATCTCGCGCGCATCGCTCTTGCCCAAGGAGAACCCGTTCAGCTGGGACCTGGTGCCGCTGCCGTCCGGGCCCGCAGGTGAATATGCGGTGATCGGCCAGGCCGGCATTGGTGTCTTCGCCTCGGGCAAGAACCCGCAGGTGGCGGCCGATTTCCTCGCCTTCTTCACCAACCCGGACAATGCCAAGAAGCTGGCGAAGTTCTTCCCGCCGCCGCGCTCGAGCCTGCTCAACGCCGAAGTGCTCGGCGCCGCCAACCCTCTGCTCTCGCCAGAGCAGATCGAGAACGTGGTGATCAAGGGGATTTCGACCGGCAAGGTGAAGCCGGGCCATGCCGGGTTTGCCGAAATCCAGCAGACGGCCCGCGCCGCACTCGACGCGCTGTGGGTGCCGGAGGCTGATGTGCCGGCGGTGCTGAAGTCGGTGTGCGACCGGATCCAGCCGATGCTGTGATGAGGTGGGGAGGCTCGATGTCTCCCCCATTCCCCTCGCCCCTCAGGGGAGAGGGCAGCGGAGCTTAGGCGCGTAGCGCCTTAGCGAAGCTGGGTGAGGGGTGCGATCTCTCCGCATGCTGGAAGAGCC
>JAEUMC010000918.1 GCA_016793415.1 Devosia sp.
TCAGCTTCTCGCCCGGGCGGGCGCCGGTTTCCCTGATGGCAATATCACCCCTGGGGTTGTCGTCGGATTTCACCGACAGGCCGGCCAGCCGGATCATGTTCTCGGCAAGGTCGCGGATGCGGACCGGCTCGCCCATCTCAAGCAGGAAGATGTCGCCGCCCTCGGCCATGGCGCCGGCCTGGACGATCAGCTCGGCGGCCTCGTGGATCGACATGAAATACCGGGTCATGCGGCTGTCGGTGAGGGTCACCGGGCCGCCGGCGGCAATCTGCTCGCGGAACAGCGGCACCACCGAACCGTTGGAACCGAGCACGTTGCCAAACCGCACCGAGCAGTAGCGCAGGCCGCTGCCCTTGCCGTAGTGCCGGACGATCAGTTCGGCCCAGCGCTTGGTCGCCCCCATGACGCTGGAGGGCCGGACGGCTTTATCGGAAGAGATCAAGACGAAGCGCTTGACCCCCGC
The DNA here is from genome assembly GCA_016793415.1 of Devosia sp. Taxonomy (GTDB): domain Bacteria; phylum Pseudomonadota; class Alphaproteobacteria; order Rhizobiales; family Devosiaceae; genus Devosia_A. Next base: position 464 of record JAEUMC010000918.1, read on the forward strand.
CGCAACCGCCGCTTCGACCAGGATGCGGGTGCCCAGAACGTTGTTGCGCACGCCCTCGAGCGCATTGGCCTCGACCAGCGGCACATGCTTGTGCGCCGCAGCGTGGAAGATCACTTCGACGCCCTGCCCTTTGAGCGTGCGGCGAACCAGCGCCGCATCGGCAATCGAGCCGAGCACCGGGACGATCTCCACCTGGGCCAGGGTGCGCAGATACCGATCGATCTCGTAGAGGGCAAACTCGTTGGCCTCGAGCAGCACCAGCTTCTTCGGCGCCCGCTGGACGATCAGCCGGGTGAGTTCTGAACCGATCGAACCGCCCGCTCCGGTGACGAGGATGACCCGGTCGGCGAGGATTTCACCCATCAGCGCGGGATCGGCCGGCACGGTGGAGCGCCCGAGCAGGTCGTCGATGTCGATCTCCCGCAACTGGCTGATCAGGTACTTGCCCGACACCAGGTCGGCGATCGCCGGCAGCGCCCGGATCTTGATCGGATGGTGGCTGAGCTCGGTGACGATCTGGGCGCGGCGGGTAGCGTCGGCCGAGGGGATCGAGAGGATCACCTCGCTGACGCCGCGGTTCCTGATCAGCTCGCCGAGCTTTCCGGGGGGATCGACGCGGATGCCGGCGACGTCACGGCCCCACAGGCCGCTGTCGTCATCGATGAAGGCCACGACATAGCTGGCGCGATGCGCCCGAAGCGCCTCGGCCAGCTGGGTGCCGGCGGAACCGGCGCCATAGATCACCACGCCCCCGGCATGGCCGACATTGCGCTCGGGCAGCCAGAGCAGCGTCTTGGCGAGGAAGCGCGACCCAGCCACCACCACGGTGCCGAAAATGAAGTAGAACAGCGGCACCGTGCGCGGGAAAACCGCCAGGCGCGTCGCCTCGGCAAGGAACAGCGCGAACACCCAGAGCAGCGTTGCGAGGATCATCGCCTGGATGATGGTCCACAGCGCCCGCTCGGGCAGGTAGCGGATCACGGCGCGATAGAGCCCGAGCCGGACGAACACCGGCACGGCGAGGACCGGCGCCAGCAGGATCAGCAGGATGTGCGCCGTGGTGGGGGTGAAGGCGCCGCCGAGGCGAATGGCGAAGCTCAGCCACAGCACGCCGAGCAGGGCGAACGTATCGAAGCCGATCAGGATGGCCTGCTTCCAGCGACGCGGCAGTCCGCTCAGTCCGTCGCGGACTGTGTTCAAAGTCATAAAGTAACCCACCCGCCGCCAGCCGCATGGCTTGCAACCCCGGGTTTTGTAACGATGCCGGCCGGTCTTTCCAACGCCTTTATGCTATGGCATCACAGCCCAAATCGCCGAACCAGGAATTCGACATGACGATCAGACTGCACCGGGGCGACCTGCCCGACCTCTCGCGCTATGGCCGGGAGGTGGCGATCGATACCGAAACCATGGGGCTC